>JAHJWA010000249.1 GCA_018828205.1 Alphaproteobacteria bacterium | reverse complement strand
GGGCGAATGGGGCTTTCCGATCGCCCGCCGCATCTATGACCGCACCCGGCCCTCCTATCACTCCTACACGCGCGGCAAGGTCGATCAGGTCCTGGGGGGGCAAGGGCTGAGCGACAGGGACCGAGCCCTTCGCAGCAGTAGGGGACTGCAATCTTGGTAGCGCCATACGGTTTCTGCGGCTGCGACTAGGCGATGTCCGGGACCGGCCCCGAGCGCCGCTTTCCGCCCCGGCCCCCCCGATTGCGGGGCAGATCTACGAATCTAACGGCAGGTGTCATCCCTTTGACAATGTTGGTGTGTGGGCCGACCGGTCCGCGAGCCGCATAATCTTCCCCTGGGTCAATGAACTGGGGAGATCGATCATGAAGAAGACGTTGGGCTCGCTAACCGCGCTTGCACTACTCGCGACTGCCGCATCGCCGGCACTGGCAAAGGAAGAGGTGGCCTTGGCCAGATGCGATCAGAGCCTGGGCAGCATCGCCATCGTCGAGGGCGATACGCAGGGTTGGGCGGAGTATGGCCTCGGTTCGCCGCGCGAACTGGTCAATGCGCTCGCCAGCGAATCCGGCTGCTTTACCCCGCACAGTCCGGCCAGCGGCACTCCCGCCGACTTTCTCATGAATGTCGTCGCGGGCGACAGCGAGGAGGTCGACCAGTCGATCGAGATGGCGAAGAGCGCCGCCACCGAGGCGCTGGTCCGGTCGGGGGCGCTGGCCTCGGTGGCGTCGCGCATCCCGATCGGCGGCGCGCTGATCGGCATGTTCGGCGGCCTGGGTGGCAAGAAGAAGCGCGTCGCCGCCGGCATCAAGCTGCTCAGCCCGGCGACCGGACAGACCATCGCCACCGGGTCGGGCGAAGTGCGCAAGACCTCGTTGGGGTTCGGCGGCGGAAACGCCTGGACCACAGGCGCGAACGCCGCTGGCTATGGCAAGAGCAAGGAGGGCAAGATGCTCGTCGAGGCCTTCGTCCTCGCCTTCAACCAGATCGCCGCGCAACAGCAGACCATCGCGGCCCTGCCCAAGGCCCAGCCCGGTGCAATTGCCGCCACCGCCGAGCCCAGGGCTTCTGCCGCGGTCGACACGGTGCTGCGGTCGGCGGCCAGCGCCGATGCTACGGAACTTCGCACGCTGCGCGCCGGGACCGCGCTCAACCCGACCGGCCAGCGCGAGGGGCTGTTCATCGAGGTCGAGGACAATTTCGGCACCCGCGGCTGGGTCACGGTCGAAGACCTTGGTTGATCCGCGGGCTTGCTCGCAAGCGGCGGGGGTGGCAGCGTCATCTCCGCCGCCGTCGCGGCATGGTGGGCGGCAAGGCGGGGGGAATTGCACGATGGAACCGGACCAGGCTCTGAACATCCTCTACGTCGAGGACGACCAGCGCGCGGCGGCGGAAGTGCAGGAACTGGCCGCGGAACGCGGCGACCGGATCGTGTGGGAAAGCTCGGGCAGCAGCGGATTGCTGCGTGCCGGGATGGAACGGTTCGATGTCATTATCCTCGACCGGATGCTGGGCGATCTCGACGGGCTCACCATCGTCAAACGATTGCGCGAGAGCGGGGTCGGCACCCCGGTGCTGATGCTGTCCGCGCTGGGCCGCACCAGCGACCGCGCCGAAGGGCTCGAGGCGGGCGCCGACGATTATCTCGCCAAGCCCTTCGAGGGTCCCGAACTGCTCGCGCGGATCAAGGCGCTGCATCGTCGTTCCTCGGGGCGCGAGCACAGCGCGGTGATCCTCTACGGCGCGTTCGAGTGCCACGTTAAGGCCCGCACCGCGTTTCGCCAGAACCGGCATCTCGCGCTCAGTCCGCGCGAATTCGAGCTGTTCCGCTATTTCATGGAGAATGCGGGCGAGATCGTGACTCGCGAGATGCTGCTGCGCGACGTTTGGGGCATGTCCTTCGATCCGCAGACCAATGTGGTCGATGTCAACATCGGGCGCTTGCGACGAAAACTCGAAGAAAGCTTCGCAACCCCGGCGCTGGAGACGATCTGGGGCTCGGGCTATCGGCTGCTGCACGGAACCTGATGATCGACAAACCACGCTCGATATTCTCACGCCTCGTCTGGGTGGCCATCGGCCTGTCGCTGGCGCTGGTATCCGGCCTGTGGCTGCTGACCGACCAGACCGTGCGCGCAACGCTGGACGCCTCGGCGCGCGACGAGGTCGACGTCGATCTGGCGGGCTTGGTCGACATCTACGCCAGCAGTGGACAGCAGGAGCTCGAACGCCGGATCGCCGACCGGCTGGCCCTGGTCCCGGCGGATGGCAACCTTCCGCATTACCTGCTCTCCGATCGCGCCGGGCGGCGGCTGGCGGGGGACATCGCACAATGGCCGCGGCTCGATCCATCGGTATCGGAAGCGGGCGAGTTCCCCCTGGGCGCAAGCGCGGATGCCTACGGAAGGGCGACCTGGCTGGCGCCGGACCTGCGTTTGCTGGTGGCGCGCGAGACGGGCGACCGCGGTTCGCTGCTGGGGCGGATCGCACTGGTGTTCGTCACCGGCGGAGCGATCTTCGTGCTGCTGGTCGGACTGTTCGGGCGGCTGGCTGCCGGACGGCTGCAGCAGCGGATCGAGCGAATCAACGCGGCCTTCCGCGATCCTGCCCTCGATCGGCTCGCCGCCATCGAACGACCGGGCGGGCGGGACGAGATCGACGAGCTGGCCGCTCACAGCGTCGCCGCGCTATCGCGCATGGGCCGGTTGATGGAGGCCTATCGCGACACCTCGGATCAGCTTGCACACGAGATACGCACCCCGCTGATGCATCTCGATCGCCGGCTGGTGAAAGCGCTTGATGCGCAACCGGGCGAGGAGGTCGCACAGCGGCTGATTGAATCCCGCGATGAGATCCGCCGGCTTGTGGGTACGCTCGAATCGCTGCTGGATATCGCCGCAAGCAGGGCGCGGCGCGGCGATCGGCTCGGGCTGAAGGATGTCGATCTCAGCGCGGTGGTCACCAGGATCTGCGAACTCTACGCCGGCAGCGCCGAGGAATCGGGTCACGCATTCGCCTGGAGGGTGGACCCCGGCGTGGGGGTCGCGGGCGAAGAGGCGCAGCTGACCAGAATGGTGACAAACCTGCTCGACAATGCGTTCAAATATGTTCCCGCTGGCGGCAGTGTGCATCTGACGCTCGATCCCGGGCCGGTCCTTACCGTCGCCGATGACGGGCCGGGGATCCCGCCGGCGGAACGCGAGCGGGTATTCGAGCGGTTCTACCGCGGGGCTGCCGATGGCGCGCATTGCCCGGGCAGCGGGTTGGGCCTCGCCCTGGCGCTAGCCATTGCCGAACGTCACGGCCTGGGCATAAGGGTTCTGGATACCGAGACCGGTGCCGCGTTTCGGATCGATCGGGGCCAATCATGATCGCGCATCGTCACATCTTGCTCGTCGCCGCCTGCGCCAGCCTGGGCGCCTGCGTGTCGGGGCCTTCGGAAGCGCTCACGCACGGGGACAGCGCAAGGCCCTTCAGCCAAACGAGAGGCGAACGGCTGCTGATCGCGCTTCACGCTGCGGAAAGCGCCGAACGGGCGGGTGCCGAAGCCGACCTGCTCGCCGCCCTGGAAGCCATCGAAGCGCTGGGAGCGCGCCCCGGCACCGCCGCCGATCTTGCGGATCTGGAACGCTGGCGCGCCGCGGTCGCAGAAAGGCGCATCCCGATGCGTGGTCGGACGCTCGGCCCGGCCTATCGCTCGGGCCGCCTTGCGCCCGGTCAGGTGATGGCCATGGAGCAGACCTTTCTCGGCGGGGAAGCCGCCCGCGTGGCGATATCCTCGCGCGGCGAGCAGGCGCTCGGGATGCGGGTCTTCGACGGGAGCAGCAAAAGCGTGTGTTCGCAGGTCGCATCGAGCGCCAGTTGCCGCTGGCTGCCGCTGTTCACCCAGCGGCACCGGATCGAGTTGGAAAACCCCGGACGCGCGCCGGTCGAGTATTACCTCGCCTTCGAATAGCGGTCCGGTTCCGCCCCTCACCTGAATCTTCCGTAATCCGAGGCCGGTTTGGCGCGGTGTTCTGCGCGCAACCGCTAAAGCGCATGACAGCATCTGTCATCGGCCTGTCAGCGCTTGTAAAACGACTGCGCGACCCGTCCCCCCTACCTCCCCTCCCGGGAACACGTCATTCTTGAGGGGCCGGGACATGCATCAGCGCGTCAGACGCAGACATTATTCACATCATCGCCTGTCGATCTGCGCGGCGATACTGCTCGCTGGCGGCAGCGCTCCGGCGCTGGCGCAGGATGATGCGAGCCAGCCGACCACGGCGCAGGCCGAGGACCGCTATCGCTCGCTGTCCGAACAGGTCGCGACGCGCGCCGGCGATCCCGCCTTCGACTATGCGCTGGGAATTGCTGCTAACGATGCAGGGCGCTACGGCGAGGCGATCATCGCCTTCCAGCGGGTCCTCGCGATCGAACCGGGCAACGCCGCCGCCCGGGCCGAGCTGGCGCGGGCCTATGCGCTGGCCGGGGACGTCGAGACCGCGCGCGAGCAATTCGCCACCGTGGTCGACGACCCCAGCCTTCCCGACCCGGTGCGCCAGCGCTTCACAGGCTTCGTGCGCCAGTTCGACCGCCAGATCGCGGGCGGTGGATCCGACATCAGCGGCTTCGTGGATGCTCGGGTCGGCTATGACGACAACGTCAACGCCGCCACCGATCTCAACACCATCACGATCCCGCTGTTCAGCTTCCTGGGCCCGGGTCGCTTGGGGGCTGGGGCGGTTGCGCAAGCGGACGAGTTCTACGAGCTCTCCGCGGGTGTCTCGGGGGTCGTCGCCATCGGCCGACAGGAACGCGTCTTCGCCTCGGTGCTCGGCAATTGGCGCGACAATTTCGACAGCGACACCTTCGACCAGGCTGCGCTCACCGGGACCGTCGGCGTGGCGCACAGTTTTGCCAATCGCGATGTCGTCTCGCTCTCGGGCCAGCTGCAGGAATTCTGGTTCGACGAGCGCGGCTTTCGCACCTCCTACGGCGTGATCGGGCAATACACCAAGGCACTGCCGCAGGGCCGCGCGCTGACTCTCTCGGCCCAGTGGAACCGGCTGGCATACGACACCGACCCGCTGCGCGATGCCGACCGCCTCGCGGCCGGGATCGGCTATGTCGCGCGCAATTACGCCGTGAACCTGACCGGGGGCAAGGAAGAGACCCGCGATCCGGCGGGCGATGCACAATCCAACGGTTTCGTCTCCGCCAATGTCGGCGCGGAACTGCCGATCACGGCGCGCGTCGCGGTGGTCGCCGGGGCGGCGTTCGATCTGCGTCGCTACGACCAGGCCGATCCGCTGTTCCTGACCGAACGGGCGGACGAACGGCTCGATCTCCAGGCCGGTCTCAAGATCGCCGTGCTTGACCGCCTCTTTCTCCAGCCGCGCGCCAGTTACGCCCGCAACTGGAGCAACATCGCCCTCTACGATTACGAACGCTGGACCGTCTCGGTCGGCGCGCGTCTCGAATTCTGACCAGCAGCCGGGAGTCCCTCAGCCATGAGCATCACCATCGCATATATCTCAGCGCCGAAGACCGGCCTGCGGATCGTTTCCACCCTGCTGGTCGGCGCGTCCGGGTTGGCGCTCGCGACACCGTCGCTGGCCAATGACGTGCTGTTCAACCAATCCGAAGCCGCCTTCGAGGAAGGCAAGCGGATGACCCAGAGCGCAGGCTTGCTGCAGGTCAGCCTGACCGGTGGCGGGGTGGCATCCTTCGTGGATGGCGCGGATTTCACGATCAACCGCGATGGCTCGATCGACCTTTACGGCGGTGCGGTCACCGTCGCCGGAGCCGAGGGAAGCGAAATCGTCGTGCGCATGCCCGAGGGGCTCGAAGGACGGGTGGCCGGCCGCGGCTCATCGGGCAACTTCTCGGTCGCCGAGAATGGCGAGGCGCGCGGCCACGCGCTGACCGGCGCCATCCGGGTCGGTCCGGCAAGCAATCTGCGGCAGTTCTCCGCCGGGGAAATGTGGCGCGCGCGCTCGGGCGACCGGCCGCGGCTGGTCGTATCGATCGGCGCGCAGACCCAGCCCGTTGGCAATGGCGGCGGCTCGACAGCCGGCCAGGTCGCGGCGCTTGGCGGCGAGGCTGGACCGGTGGGTGCGGCCTTGAACGGCATTCCCGTCACGCTGGGCGATGCGCTGGCGGCGGCGGGCGCCTCGAGCGACATCATCGCCGCCGGGCGTCGCGTGGAACTCGCGGCAGCCAATCCGGCGATCGAAACCTTCCCGAGCGGCGATCTGGCGCTCCTGATCGCAGCATCGGGTGGCCTCCAATCCAGCTTCGGCGGAACGCCCTTCGACGGCGCCCAGGCAGACGTCATCCGCAGCTATCTTGGCTTTCTGGCGCGGGGCGGGTCCGGAGCGGACTTCCTGACGTCCTATTCGGGCTTCGTGCTGAGCTATTTCGATCTGTTGCGCGCCGGCGGCGTTCCCTCGGGTTTCGCCGGCACCAGCACAGCGGATATCGATGCCTATCTCTCCTTCGTCCAACGGACCCGCGGCTTTGACGATCTGGCCGCGCGCGACCGGGTGCTGGCGCAGGCCTATCTGGCGTTCGTCGCCAACGGCGCAAATCCCGACGGTTTCGCGGGCTCCTTCACCGATCTGACCGAAGCCTTTTTCGCTTTCGTCCGTGGCGGCAACGCTCCCGCCGATTTCACCGCCGCCAGCCAGGACACGTTGCGCCGGTCGATCGCGTTCCTTGCCGAAAGCGGTCTGTCGCAACGGCTCGCCGCGACGGATCAGGCGCTGCTTGCCGCCTATCTGCAGAACGGCGGGCTGGCCTTTGCAAGCCAGTATCAGTCCGCGCTCGGCGACTATTTCACCTTTCTGGCGAGCGGGCGGCTGCCCAGTGCCTATGGCGCGGTGGATGAGGCGACCCTGCAGACCTATCTGCAGACGTTGACGGACGCGGGCCTGCTCCAGACGGTGCTGGGCGAACGGGCGGCCTTCTTTGCCGATTATCTCGCCTATCTGCGCGGAGGCGGCG
>JAHJWA010000248.1 GCA_018828205.1 Alphaproteobacteria bacterium | reverse complement strand
TCTGAAACAGGACGAACCCGACACCCGCAATGTGCTCGACAAGATGGAGCAGGGCATCGTCGGCCAACCGCTGGCGCGCCCCGACGGGCTTGCCAAGGTCACGGGCACCGCGCCCTATGCCGCCGAATATCCGATCGCGGATTGTCTCGAGGGCGTGCTGGTCACCGCCCCCTTCACCAGGGGCGAAATCACCGCGATCGACAAGGCCTCGGTGCTGTCGATGCCCGGGGTGGTCGCCGTGATCGATGACGAGCGGCTGACCGCACGCGCGGCGCAGGGCACCGCGGGCGAAGCCCCCGCGCAGCCTGCGCGCGAGGTCGGTTATTTCGGCCAGCCGATCGCGCTGGTGGTGGCGCAGAGCTTCGAACAGGCGCGCGATGCCGCCAAGCATCTGCAGTTCGACTACCGTGCCGACGATCCCGCCGATGTCGCGCTCGACCCGGAGGCGGTCGAGGCGGAGCCGCAGGAAGAGGACGGCACGCGGCAGGGCGATCTCGCGCAGGCCATGAGCCAGGCTGCGCATGGCGTCGATGTGACCTACACCACCGAGGGCCACAATTCCGCGGCGATGGAGCCGCATGCGGCGATCGCGCAGTGGGACGGCAAGAAGCTGACCGTCCACGCCTCGCTGCAGATGCCCAATTACAACATTTCCGAACTGGCCGATGCGCTGGGCCTCGAGGAGGACCAGGTGCGATTGATTGCCCGCTATGTGGGCGGCGGTTTCGGATCGAAGCTGGGAATCAGCGAAGAGGCCGTCGCGGCGTCGATCGCGGCGATGGAGCTGGAACGCCCGGTGCGCGTGGTGCTCAGCCGCCAGCAGGTGTTCCAGACCGTGATGCGGCGCTCGGAAACCCGGCAGCGGTTTCGGCTCGCAGCCGACGAGAGCGGTCGGCTGACCGGTTTCGGGCACGAGGCGCGGGTGTCGCAGCTTCCGGGCGAGGATTTCGCCGAACCGGTGCTGCAATCGAGCGAGTTTCTCTACGCCGGTGAGAACCGGCTCCTCCGGCTCGAGGTCGCGCGTATCCACCGCATGACCGCGGGCTCGGTCCGCGCGCCGGGCGAGGCAGTCGGCATGCCGGCACTCGAATCGGCGATGGACATGCTGGCCGAACAGGTCGGGATCGATCCGGTCGAACTGCGGCTGCGCAACATTCCGGAACGTCATCCCGCCGAAGGAGCGCCCTATTCCTCGCGCAAGCTGGCCGAATGCCTCGAACAGGGTGCGAAGGCCTTTGGCTGGGATCATGGCCCACGCCAGCCGCGTCAGCGGCGCGAGGGCGAATGGTGGATCGGGACCGGCATGGCGAGCGCGGCGCGGGTCCACAATGTCGCCGAAGCGCGCGCGCGGGTGACGCTCAAACCCGATGGCACCGCGCTGGTCGAGACCGACATGACCGATATCGGCACCGGCACCTATTCGATCGTCGGCCAGGTCGCGGGCGAGATGCTTGGCCTGCCGATGGACCGGGTCCTGGTCGAACTGGGCGACACGGATTTCCCGCGCGGCCCCGGTTCGGGCGGCAGCTGGGGTGCATCCTCGATCTGCTCGGCGGTGTTCGTGGCCTGCGAGGATCTGCGCGCGACCCTCGCGAAGAAGGCGGGGGTATCGGTCGAGGAACTGAAGCTCAAGGATGGCGGCGTGATCGGTGGCGCCTCGCTGGTCGAGCTGCTCGACGGCGAGGAACTCGCGGTCGAGGGGCATTACGAGCCCGGCGATATCGCGGAGGACTACACCGCCTCGGGCTATGGCGCCTTTTTCGCGCAGGTGCGGGTCAACCGCTTCACCGGCGAGACGCGGGTCGACCGCATGCTCGGCGCCTTCGGCTTCGGCCGCGTGCTCAATGCCAAGACCGCGCGTTCGCAATGCCTGGGCGGCATCGTCTGGAGCATCGGCACCGCGCTGACCGAATCGCTGCTGTTCGATCCGATCGATGGGCATGTGGTCAATTGCGACCTCGCCGAATACCACGTCCCCGTCCATCGCGACGTCCCCGAACTCGAGGTGATCATGGTCGAGGAACGTGACCCGGCGGCCAGCCCGATCCAGGCCAAGGGCATCGGCGAGCTGGGGATGTGCGGCGGCGCCGCGGCGATCGGCAACGCGATCTACAACGCCTGCGGCGCGCGGGTGCTGAGCTTCCCGATGACACCCGACAAGGTGATCTCGGCGATGCCCGACTGACGATGCTGCGGAGCGATGCGCCTCCGGTTTGCGAGCAGGACCACGCCGCGCTGGCCGCCGCCTGCGAGCCGGGGGTGGCGCTCTGCACCGTCGTGGGGATCGACGGCAGTTTCTCGCGCCGCATCGGTGCGCAGCTGGCGGTGCTCCCCGGTGGCGGAGTGGTGGGTGATCTCGCGGATGGCTGCCTCGAAAGCCAGCTCGCCGCGGATGTGCGCGCCTGCGACGGGCCTGCGGTCCGCCGCTACGGGCGCGGCTCGGATATCATCGACTTCCGCCTGCCCTGCGGCGGGGGGCTGGACATATTGCTCGACCCGGCGCCCGACAGGGAGGCCTGCCGCGATGCGCGAGAGCTCCTGCAGGCGCGCAGGCCTGCCGAACTGGCCCTTCCAGACAACGAATTGCTGCCCCGCCGCCGGTACATCCCGGCGTTGCACCTGCGGGCCTATGGCGAGGGCCCCGAGCTGGCGGCGCTGGCCCGACTGGCGCGCGCCTCGGGCATCGCCATCGAGGCGCTCGACAAGTGCGAGCTGACGCTCGGCCAGCGCTCCGGACTCTCCCGCGCGGATCGCTGGACCGCCGAAATCCTGCTGTTCCACGATCACGAATGGGAGGCGGCGCTGATCGAGGACGCGCTGGCGGGCGAGGCCTTCTATATCGGCGCGCAGGGCGGCGAGAATGCCCGCGCACAGCGCTGCATGACGCTGCTCGCCCGCGGTGTGGCCGAGGAGGACATCGCGCGGCTGCGCAGCCCGATCGGCCTGCTCCCCGCCTGCCGGACCCCGCAGGCGCTGGCGCTGTCGGTGCTGGCCGAGGTGGTCGGTCTC
This sequence comes from Alphaproteobacteria bacterium, assembly GCA_018828205.1. Taxonomy (GTDB): domain Bacteria; phylum Pseudomonadota; class Alphaproteobacteria; order Sphingomonadales; family Sphingomonadaceae; genus Qipengyuania. Next base: position 2,423 of record JAHJWA010000248.1, on the reverse strand, counting down.
TATGACCGCTTGCGCTGACAGGCTCGACCCGTCGATCGCGGTGGCGCTGCTGGCTGCGGGGCGGGGCGCGCGTTTCGCGGGCGACAAGCTCTGCGCCGTTCTCGATGACCGCCCGCTCTGGCTTCTTGCTGCCGAGGCGGCCGAGCGCGCGGGCTTTGCCACCCGCCTCCTGATCGCGAGCGCGGACAATGCCGGGGCGTTCGAAGGGGCGCCCTGGAACATGGTGGTCAATCCCCGCGCCGCCGAGGGCATGGGCACCTCGGTTGCCTGCGCCGCGGAAGCGGCAAGCGACGCCAGGCGGCTGGTGCTGATCCTCGCCGACATGCCCTTCGTGGAGCCCTCCCACCTGCGCGCGCTGGCGCGGGGCGAGGGGGTGATGTTCACCCGCTACCCCGATGGTCGCCGCGGCATTCCTGCGGGGTTTCCCGCTTCGGCCTTTGCACGGTTGCGAAAGCTGCAAGGCGACCGCGGCGCGAGCGCGCAGACTTGGGGGGAACATGCCACGGCGCTTGCCCCGGTTTCGCCCGAAAGCCTGTTCGATATCGACACCGCCGGCGATCTGGCGCTGGCCCGCGCGCGGATCGCTCGCCCCGGCTAACGCGCGCCGCCATCGACCCGCAGCAGCGCGCCGGTGGTGTAGCTCGAGGCGGGACTGGCGAACATCAGCGCGGCCGTCACGATCTCCTCCGGCTTCCCCGGACGCCCGAGCGCGACCGGCTGGCGCGCGCGCGCGTCATCGTCCCAGGCCTCGGCGATATCGGTGAGGAAGGGCCCCGCGGCGATGGTGTTGACGCGGACCTTGGGGGCGTATTCGCGGCTCAGCGACAGCGTCATCGCGTTGAGCGCCGCCTTGGCCCCCGAATAGGCTGCAACTCCCGGGTGCGCGCCCAGCGCGGCGATCGAGCCGATGTTGACGATCGCGCCGCCTTCGCCCTCGGCCATCCGCCGCCCGATCTGCGAGGCGAGCCGGAAGGGTCCCTTGAAATTGAGGTTGAGCACCGAATCGAACAGGCTCTCGGACACCTCGTGGCTGGGCGAGGCGGGCGACATGCCGGCGTTGTTGATCAGGATGTCGATGCGTCCGAAAGCCTCGTAGGCGGCGGCGATCAGCCGGTCGATCTCGTCCCATTTTCCGCAATGCGCCGCATGCGCCAGCGCCCGGCGGCCCAGCGCGCGAACCTCCTGCGCCACCGCCTCGCAGGCGTCGCGCTTGCGGCTGGCCACTATCACCTCCGCGCCGCGCTCGGCCAGCGCCAGCACCATTTCGCGCCCCAGCCCCCGCGAACCCCCGGTCACCAGCGCGACCTTGCCGGTGAAATCGAACAAAGGGTCCCGTGTCATCTGTCTCTCCTTCTCTTTTGCCGCCATGCTAGGCCCAAGAAACCGCTTTCGCTCGGGAATTTTCCACCGCACCGAGCGCGCAGCCAAGGAGCGCATGAATGGGCAGACTGTCCGGAATTACCGTTGTCGATCTGACGCAGTTTCTTCCCGGTCCGATGATGACCGTGATGATGGCCGATCACGGCGCGCGGGTGGTCAAGATCGAACCGCCCGCTGGCGACCCCGCACGCGAGCAGGGGCCGTTCGAGGCCGGGCACTCGGTCTGGTTTGCCAATTGCAACCGCGGCAAGGAAAGCCGCGCGCTCGATCTCAAAAGCGATGCGGGCAAGGCCGCGCTCGCCGAACTGTGCCGCGAGGCCGATGTCTTCGTCGAGGGCTTCCGTCCGGGCGTGATGGCGCGGCTGGGTTTCGATTACGAGGCGGTGCGCGCGCTCAACCCCGCAATCGTCTATTGCTCGATCACCGCCTTCGGGCAGGACGGGGCGCTGGCGCAGCACCCCGCGCACGACATGGCGGTGCAGGCGCTGGCGGGGTTCCTCGCGGTCAATGACGGGCCCGATGGCGCGCCGGTGGTGCCGGGGGTGGCAAGCTCGGACATGGCGGCGGGGCTCACCGCGCTGTCGGCGGTGCTGATGGCGCTGCTGGGGCGCGAGCGCAGCGGCGAGGGCGCCTATATCGACTGCGCGATGTTCGACAGCCTGCTGCCATGGTGCGCGCACACCGCGGGCAGCGCGATCGCGGGTGGCGAAAGCCCGCGCTCGGCCAGCCAGCGCTCGCTCGGAGGCGCGGCGCTGTATCAGACCTATCGCACCGCCGACGGGCGCCACGTCGCGCTGGGCGGGCGCGAGATCAAGTTTGCCAAGGTGCTGCTCACGGCGCTGGGGCGCGGGGATCTGCTGCCCTTTGCCGACGCGCCCGCGGGCGAGCAGGAACCGCTGATCGCCTTCCTGCGCGAGAGTTTCGCTGGAAAGACGCGCGACGAATGGGTCGCGTGGTTCGCCGACAAGGACGTCGCCTTCGCGCCCGTGCTCGATTTCCACGAAGCGCTCGACCAGCCGCATATCGCCGAGCGCGGGCTGCTG
>JAHJWA010000031.1 GCA_018828205.1 Alphaproteobacteria bacterium | reverse complement strand
TCGAGCGCCTGCACCGGCGATTCGCCCGCGCCGGGGCGCACCTTGCCCAGAAAGCTCGCGACCCCGCCCGCCTGCCCATGCGCGGCGTTGAACGCCGCCAGCGCTTCGCCGACGGACAATCCGCCGGTCATCAGCCGGGCATCGACCGGGCTTGCCAGCGCGAGCCTAACCACCGCTGACCGGCGGCAGCAGCGCGACTTCCTCGCCATCCTGCGCGAGCAGCGCGGTCTTGTCGGCGAGGACTTTTCCGGCGCAGGCGAGGTGGACCCGCTCCCCGCGCAATTCTTCGGCGACCTGCGGGCCGACCGCTGCCAGCAGCCCGTCCCAGTCGAGCGGCGCCGGAGCCTCGCGCTGGGCCTCGCCCGCCAGATCGCGCAGCGGCCCGAGAAAGACGATCCGGACCGCCATCAGCCGCCGGTCACCGACATATGCCGCGCCAACGCGGGCGCCTCGCCGCGGCTGCGGATCGCGAAATTGTGGCGTTCGGGCTTGACCGAGAGCGCGCGGTCGAGCGCCGCATCGAGCGCGTGCGGCCCGGGATCGGAGCGCAGCGCGGCGCGCAGATCCACCGCCTCCCCGCCGCCGAGGCAGGGATAGAGCTGTCCGGTCGCGGTCACCCGCATCCGGTTGCACGAGCCGCAGAAATTCTCGGTCAGCGGGGTGATCAGCCCGAGCCGCCCGCCGGTCTCGGCGATGTCGTAATAGCGCGCCGGGCCGCCGGTGCGGTGGTCGGAGGGCGTCAGCGTCCAGCGCGATTCCAGCTGCGCACGCAGGGCGTCGAGCGGCAGATAGCTGTCGATCCGCTCGCCATCGACCGCGCCCAGCGGCATGGTCTCGATCAGCGTGATCGCGTGGCCCTGGCCATGCGCCCAGGCGATCAGCTCGGGCAGTTCGCCTTCGTTCACCCCCTTGAGCCCCACGGTGTTGAGCTTGACCGCGATACCGGCCTCCTTCGCCGCGGCGATCCCCTCGAGCACCTGATCGAGCGCATCGCGGCGGGTGAGCTGCGCGAAGCGTGCCGGATCGAGCGTGTCGAGCGAGACGTTCACCCGCCGCACCCCGGCGCGCGCCAGATCGTCGGCATGGCGCGCCAGCTGGGTTGCGTTGGTGGTCAGCGTGATCTCGTCGAGCCCCTCGCCGACATGGCGACCCAGCGCGCGGACGAGATCGATCATGTCGCGGCGGACCAGCGGCTCGCCCCCGGTCAGCCGGATCTTGCGCACCCCGCGCGCCATGAAGCCGAGCGAGAGACGGTGCAACTCCTCAAGGCTAAGGACTTCTTTTTTCGGCAGAAAGCGCATCATCTCGGGCATGCAATAGCTGCACCGCAGATCGCAACGGTCGGTCACCGACAGGCGCAGATAGGTGATACGACGCTGGAAGGCGTCGACAAGCGGGTTGGCGGTCATGATGCCTCTACGAGCGGATCGCCCGCACCGGTCCCGTCGCTCTCGAAATATTGCCCGGTGATCCCGGGCGCCGCGGCCAGATAGGCCGCGAAGCCATCGAGCGCCGCGCCCTCGCCCGCGACCAGATTGATCCGCCGCGGTGCATGCGCGCGCGCCAGCCCCGCGGCGAGGGCGAGCCGCCATTCGCGGTGGGTGTGGTCGGCGGGGGCCAGCGTCACCATGACATCCGCGCCGGTCTCGAGCGCGTCCGCGACATGCGGCAGCCAGTGCTGATGGAACAGCCCGGCCGCGGCGAGCGGATCGGGCGGCAGATCGTCCACCGCGATCCGCTTCATCCGCGGCGCTCGCGGTGCAGCGTGATGCCGATCCGCTCGCCGGCTTCCGCGATCGCGAGCTTGACGATCTTGACCGTGACCGCCTCGATCCGGAGGTCCTGGAGGAAGAGCGTTTCGCAGACATGGTCCGCAACCGCCTCGATCAGCTTGAAATGCACCCCCTCGGGAAGCGCGTCCGAAGCCGCGAATTTGAGGTCCATGTAGTTCTTCGAGGCCTCGAGCGAGGTGTCGGGCTCGTAGCGCACAAGCGGCTTGAGCCGCGCGGTGATGGTGAAGCGCAGCGGCTGCGGCTTGCCGGTCTCCTCCGAATAGATGCCGGTGAGGACATCGTGCTCGAAATCGGCGACTTCCAGATGAAGAGAATCGTTCATGCGTCCCCCTAGCCCGGATTGGACCAGCGCGCGAAGATCGCGGTGGGAAGCAGGCGCGCGCCCTCACCCGCTTCGCCGACCGCGAGATCGCCATGCTCGATCACCCCGGGAAGCTCCGCGAAGACCTCCTGGAGCAGACCTGCGAGCGCGAGGCTGCTCATCCGCACCGCATAGACGGTGAGGAACAGGAACCTGCTGTCGGCGTCGAGCAGCCTGCGGCAATCGCCGACCAGAGCGGGCAGACCCGATTCGAGCCGCCAGATCTCGTTGCCCGGGCCGCGCCCGAATTTGGGCGGGTCGAGGATGATCCCGTCGTAGCGCCGCTCGCGCCGGACCTCGCGCGCGGTGAATTTCTCCGCATCGTCGACCAGCCAGCGGATCGGGCGATCCTCCATGCCCGAGAGCGCGGCGTTGTCGCGCGCCTGCGCCACCGATTTCTTGCTGGCATCGACATGGGTGACCCGCCCGTAGCGGCTCAGCGCCAGCGAGCCGACCCCGGTGTAGCCGAACAGGTTGAGCGTTTCGGCGTCCTCGCACCCGTCCAATTGCTCCCCCATCCAGTCCCAGACCGGTGCCATGTCGGGGAAGAAGCCGAGGTGGCGGAACGGCGTGCACTGCGCGGTGAAGCGCGCCTCGCCGAATTGCAGCGGCCAGCCTTCCTCGGGCACCGCGGTCGAGAACTGCCAGCGCCCGCCGCCATCCTCGTCCGAACCGGGCACGAATTCGCCATGCGCGTCCCATTCGGCGAGCCGCGGCGACCACATCGCCTGGGGTTCGGGACGGATGAAGCGCCAGGGGCCGTAGGCCTCGAACTTGCGGCCCTCGCCGCTGTCGAGCAGGCGATAGGAATCCCAGCCTCCGCCCACCATCAGCACCGGATTTCTGCGGAGTTCGGCCATCAGCCGCGCGGGCTCGCGTGGCCGAGGATGAAGCTGCGCACCGCCTCGTAGTCGCCGGGCAGTTCGGTGAAGGCTTCCTCGCGCGCGAACAGATCGCCGACGCGCAGCGGCAAGGTCGGGCGCGTCCCGATCACCCGCTCGACCGCGTCGCGGAACTTGGCCGCATGCGCGGTCGCCAGCGTCACCACGGGGACATCGCCGGGCAGGTCGAGCCCGCGCGCGGCATGCAGGCCGATAGCGGTGTGCGGATCGACCACCTGTCCCGCGGTGTCCCAGGCCCAGCGCATCGCGCGCGCCATATCGCTCTGGTCGGCGCGTGCGCTGGTGAAGAGCGATGCGGAGCCTTCGCGCTGGGCATTGGTCAGCTGCATCGCGCGCGAGGCCTCGAAGCCGTGCATCTGCTCGGCCAGCGCCGCGCCGTCGCGGCCGCCGATGTCGAACAGCAGCCGCTCGAAATTGGAGCTGACCTGGATATCCATGCTCGGTGCAGCGGTGGCGGTAACCTCGCCCGCCGAATAGTCGCCGCTGGTCAGCGCGCGGTGGAGGATGTCGTTGACATTGGTCGCCACCGCGAGCCGCGCGATCGGCAGCCCCATCCGCGCCGCGACATGACCGGCGAAGACATCGCCGAAATTGCCCGTCGGCACGCTGAAGGCGACCGGTCGCCCGGGCGCGCCGAGCTGCAGCGCGGCGGCGAAATAATAGACCACCTGCGCCATCAGCCGCGCCCAGTTGATCGAATTGACCGCGCCCAGCCGGTGCTTGGCGGTCATCGCCTCATCGGCGAACAGCCGCTTCACCATCGCCTGGGCATCGTCGAAACTGCCGTCGATCGCGATGTTGTGGACGTTGGGCGCGCGCACCGTGGTCATCTGGCGGCGCTGGACGTCGCTCACCCG
>JAHJWA010000030.1 GCA_018828205.1 Alphaproteobacteria bacterium | reverse complement strand
TGCGCCTCGGCCCAGGCGATCAGCGCGGTGCGGCTGGTCAGATCCCATTCGCGCCACGGGGCGATCACCGTGATGTCGGGCGCGAGCGCATAGGCCGAGAGCTCGAAGCGGACCTGGTCGTTGCCCTTGCCGGTGGCGCCGTGGGCGATCGCGTCGGCGCCGGTCTCGCGCGCGATCTCGACCAGTCGCTTGGAGATCAGCGGGCGGGCGATGCTGGTGCCGAGCAGATAGTCGCCTTCGTAGCGGGCGTTGGCGCGCATCATCGGGAAGACGAAATCGCGCACGAATTCCTCGCGCAGATCCTCGATGAAGATATTGGCGTCGGGGATCCCCATCGCGCGGGCCTTGTCGCGCGCCGGCTCGATCTCCTCGCCCTGGCCGAGATCGGCGGTGAAGGTGACCACCTCGCAGCCGCGCTCGACGCTCAGCCATTTGGCGATCACCGAGGTGTCGAGCCCGCCCGAATAGGCGAGGACGACTTTACGGGCGGCGGGGGTGCTGGGCATGAGTGACGTTTCCTGAAATACCGGCCGGCGATGCAGGCCCGGGGGTGCGCGGGCCCGTTACCAGCGCGGGGCGCGACGGGCAATCCGCGCGCTGCGTAAGCGTCGGACGAAACATTTGCGCGGTTCAAGCGCTGCTATATCTCGAAAGGAACCAATCCATGGCTGCACGCGCCTATTGGCAGGGTCAGATCCGGCTCGCGCTGGTCTCGATCCCGGTCGAGCTCTATTCCGCGACCCAATCGGGGGCCAAGATCAGCTTCCGCCAGATCCACGAGCCTTCGGGCAAGCGGATCAGCTACGACAAGGTCGTCGCGGGTGTCGGCCCGGTGGACCGCGACGAGATCGTCAAGGGCTACGAATTGTCCAAGGGCAATTACGTCCTGCTGGAGGAAGACGAGATCGAGGCGGTCAAGGTCGAGAGCAAGCGCACGCTCGAGCTGGTCCAGTTCGTCGAGGCGCATGAGATCGACGCGCTCTATTACGAGAAACCCTATTACGTGGTCCCCAAGGACGAGCTCGCCGAGGAAGCCTTCATCGTGCTGCGCGATGCGCTGCGCGCGGCGGGCAAGGTCGGGCTTGGGCAATTGTCGGTCCGCGGGGCCGAAAAGCTGGTTGCGGTCAAGCCCTGCGGCAAGGGACTGCTGCTCGAGACGCTGCGCTATGCCGACGAGGTCCGCAAGGGTCAGTCCTTCTTCGGCGAGATCGGCGAGGACAAGCCCGACGAGGATCTTCTCGATCTCGCCACCAGCCTGATCGACAAGAAGACCGCACCCTTCGATGCGGGCGAGTTCGAGGATCGCTACGCGCAGGCGCTGCGCAAGCTGATCGACAAGAAGGCCAAGGCCAAGGACGGCAAGCGGATCCTCGAGGAGGTCGACGAACCCGCCGGGGCCGCTGGCGGCAATGTCATCGATCTGATGGCGGCGCTCAAGAAGTCGGTCGCGGCCGAGAAGGGCTCGGCCAAGGCCAAGCCCGCCAAGCCGGCCGCCAAGAAGAAGACCGCCTGATCCCATGGCCCGCCCCGATCCTCTCGCCAGCTACAATGCCAAGCGCGACTTCGGAAAGACGCCCGAACCCGCGGGCAGGCCCGAGCCCAGCGCGGGGGGCGATCTGTTCATCGTCCAGAAGCACGATGCGACCCGGCTGCACTGGGATCTGCGGCTCGAGATCGACGGGGTGCTCAAGAGCTGGGCGGTGACCAAGGGTCCGTCGCCCGACCCCGATATCAAACGGCTGGCGGTGCGGACCGAGGACCATCCGATGTCCTATGCCGCGTTCGAGGGCACGATCCCCAAGGGCGAATATGGCGGCGGGACGGTGATGCTGTGGGACCGCGGGACCTGGGCGCCGATCGCGGGCACGAGCGCCTCGGACATCGACAAGGGCCATCTCCACTTCTGCCTCGAGGGCGAGCGGATGAAGGGCGAATGGCTGCTGATCCGGTTGAAGAAAAAACCCGGCGAAAAGCGCGAGAACTGGCTGCTGCGCAAGCTCCAGGACGATCACGCGCAGGAAGGCGATGCTCTGGTCCAGCGCGAGCTGACCAGCGTGTTGACCGGCCGGGCGATGGCGGAGATCGCCGCGGACAAGCAGGGCGAATACACGCTCGCCGGCAAGAAGGACGACGCTTTCCTCGCGCAGATGGAGAAGGCGTCCTCGCGCAATTCGGCCAAGGCCAAGCCGAAGCGCAAGGCGCGCAAGCCCGCAGCCTTGCCCGGCTTCCGCAAGCCACAGCTCGCGACGCTGGTCGACGCGGTGCCGACCGGCAATCGCTGGATGCACGAGATCAAGTTCGACGGCTATCGCGCGCTGGTGGCGGCGAAGGGCGAGGAGGTCCGGATCTACACCCGCAACGGCAAGGACTGGACCGAGAAATTCGCTCCCCTGGTCGAGGCCATCGCCGCGCTCGATCTGCCCGCCTGCCTGATCGATGGCGAGATCGTCGCCAACGACAAGGCTGGCAATCCCGATTTCTCGGCGCTG
>JAHJWA010000029.1 GCA_018828205.1 Alphaproteobacteria bacterium | reverse complement strand
TCGCGCGCAGGATCGCGGCGAGCAGCCGCCCTTGCGGTCCGCTGAGCAGCCGCTCATCGTCCTCGGGGTCCGGCTGGGCGACCAGCAGCATCAGTTTCGCGCCGGTCGAACCGCGCGGGGCCACCCGACCGGCGGAGCCGCGCTCGTCGAGCCCGGGCTCGGTCAGCCACAACTGGCGGAAAGTCTCGAGATCGCCGGGATAATGCGCCGCCGCGCCGCCGACCCGCGCGCCGTTCTCGCTCTCGCTTGCCAAGGCGCGCTGGATCGCGGTGCGCGGGGGCGGAGCCTTCGCGATGGCCTCGACCTTGGGTGCCGTTACGGGTTCGACGGTTTCGGCCTGGGCCAGCCAGTCGCAGGGCGCATCCGCGAAGTCGCAATCCACGCCCGCTTCGCGCCACCAGGCGAGCGCGCCGGCGAGCGCCTCCCGGCTCGAAAAATCCTGCAAATGCATCGCGGTCATGGTCATCCTGCGTCCTGGCAGGGTCTTGACCTGTCGCGCCCCGCCAATCAAGGCAGAGCAAAGCGCAATGCGACGAAAAGAGAGACTTATGAGCGAACGTGAATCGATGCCCTGCGATGTCGTCATCATCGGTGGCGGCGTAGCGGGCCTGGCCGCGGCGATCCGGCTCAAGCAGCTGAACGAGGAACTCGAAATCGTGGTGCTCGAAAAGGGCAGCGAGATCGGCGCGCATGTGCTCTCCGGTGCGGTGGTCGATCCGCGCGCGCTCGACGAGCTGCTGCCCGAGTGGCGCGAGATGGACTGCCCGATGGCCAAGACCCCGGTGACCGACAATTGGCACTGGGTGATGAGCAAGACCGGCAAATGGGACATGCCGCATCTGCTGATGCCGCCCTTCATGTCCAACAAGGGCAATTACACCGGTTCGCTGGGCAATCTCACGCGCTGGCTGGCCGAACAGGCCGAGGAGCTGGGCGTGATGGTGTTCCCGGGCTTCCCGGCTTCCGAAGTGCTGTTCGACGACAGCGGCGCGGTGTCGGGCGTGCTCACGCAGGACATGGGCGTGGCCGAGGACGGCTCGCACAAGCCCGACTACCAGCCCGGCATGGAGATCCTGGCGAAATACACGCTCTTCGCCGAGGGCGTGCGCGGCAACCTCACCAAGCAGATGAAGGCGCGCTTCGATCTCGAGGCCGATTGCCAGCCGCAGATCTACGGGCTCGGGGTCAAGGAATTGTGGGATGTCGATCCCGCCAAGCACGTTCCGGGCCGGGTGATCCACACCCAGGGCTGGCCGCTGTCCGAGAGCGAGAGCTGGGGCGGCGGGTTCATCTATCACCAGGCCGATGGCCAGGTCGCGCTCGGCTTCGTCACCGCGCTGGATTACAAGAACCCCTACGTCTCGCCCTATCAGGAATTCCAGCGCTGGAAGCATCACCCCGAGATCGCCGAGCTGCTCGAAGGCGGCAAAAGGGTCGCCTATGGCGCGCGCGCGATCAACGAGGGCGGCTGGCAATCGGTCCCCAAGCTGGCCTTCCCGGGCGGCGCGCTGATCGGTTGCGCGGCGGGCTTCGTCAACGTGCCGCGGATCAAGGGCAGCCACACCGCGATGAAGAGCGGGATGCTCGCCGCCGAGAGCATCGCGAAGGCCATCGCGGGCGGGCACGAAAAGACCGAGCTGGCCGATTACGACGCCGCGGTCCGCTCGAGCTGGATCGCCGAAGAGCTCAAGAAGGTGAAGAACGCGCAGCCCGCGGTCGCCAAGTTCGGTGCCGATATCGGCACGGTGCTCGCGGGGGTCGACATGTGGATGCGCACGCTCAAGATCGGCCTGCCGATCACGTTGAAGCACGAGCCCGACTACACCCATCTGCAGCGCGCCGATCTCTACAAGCCGATTGCCTATCCCAAGCCCGACGGCGTGCTGAGCTTCGACCGGCTGACAAATGTCGCCTTCAGCTACACCAACCACGCCGAGAACCAGCCGGTCCACCTCAAGGTCTGCGACATGGAGCTGCAGCGCGAGAGCGAGCTGGGCGTCTATGGCGGCCCCTCGACCCGCTATTGCCCCGCAGGGGTCTACGAATGGGTGCTGGAGGAGGGCAAGGAGCCCAAATTCGTGATCAATTCGCAGAATTGCGTCCATTGCAAGACCTGCGACATCAAGGATCCCAACCAGAACATCGAATGGGTCACGCCCGAGGGGAGCGGCGGGCCGAACTATCCCAACATGTGAGGTGGGCTTGCCTGTGAACTCGTCATCGCGAGCGACCGCAGGTCGCGCGGCGATCCAAGGTCCGGCCGTGGATTGCTTCACTGCGTTCGCAATGACGAACTGAACCGATGCGCGAAATCGCCTACGCCAAGATCAACCTCGCGCTGCATATCCGCAGGCGCCGGGATGACGGCTATCATGAGCTCGAGACGCTGTTCGCCTTCGTCGATGCCGGCGATGTCCTGACCGCGCGCGCCGCCGAGGCCGACATG
>JAHJWA010000247.1 GCA_018828205.1 Alphaproteobacteria bacterium | reverse complement strand
CCGCTGCAATGCGAGTTCTTCGCGCTCGAGGGGCTGAGTCAATTGCTCCAGACGGTCGAACGCGTGCAGCAGCGGTTCAATCCGGATCTGGGGATCGTCGGGGTGGTGCTGACCATGTTCGATCGCCGCAACCGGCTGACCGACCAGGTGGCCGACGATGTCCGCGATTGCCTGGGGCCGCTGGTGTTCGAATCGGTGATCCCGCGCAATGTCCGCCTGTCCGAGGCGCCCAGCCATGGCATGCCCGCGCTGGTCTATGATCATCAATGCGTCGGCAGCCGCGCCTATATCGCGCTGGCGCGTGAATTGATCGGCCGATTGCCCGAAAAGAGGAAAGCCGCATGAGCGAGGCGACCGACACTGCCGGCAAGGGCGCGGCGCGCAAGCGCAAGCTGGGTCGCGGGCTCGGAGCCCTGATGGGCGAGGTCCAGCGCGAGGCACCGGTGGCTCAGCGCGCGCCGAGCGAGGCTGCTAGCCGCGACGAGCCCGCGCACACCGGCGCAGCATCGAGCGACAACGGGCTCAAAAACCTGCCGATTGCCGCGATCACGCCGCTGCCTGGCCAGCCGCGGACCCATTTCGACGATGCCGCGCTGGGCGAGCTCGCCGCCTCGATCGCCGCGCGCGGGGTGATCCAGCCAATCATCGTCCGGCCCAAGGGCGATGGCAGCTATCAGCTCGTTGCCGGCGAACGCCGCTGGCGCGCCGCGCAAAAAGCGCAGCTGCACGATATTCCCGCCATCGTCCGCACGCTCGACGATCGCGAGGTAATGGCGCTCGCTCTGATCGAAAACCTGCAGCGCGAGGACCTCAACCCGGTCGAGGAAGCGCGCGCCTATCATCGCCTTTCCGAAGAGGAAGAGATGACCCAGGCGGAGATCGCCGAGATGGTCGACAAGTCCCGCAGCCATGTCGCGAATATGCAGCGGCTGCTGGCGCTTCCCGACGAAATTCTCGCCCTGCTGGCCGATAGCGCCCTGTCGATGGGGCATGCCCGCGCGCTGATCGGCCACGAGGACGCGGTCGCGCTGGCGCGACGCGCGGTGAAGGACAAATTGTCGGTGCGCGAGGTCGAGAAACTGGCGCGCGATTCCGGCGAGTCGAAAACGAACGCGCGCGCCGCCAAACCCCCGACAGGCGGGAGTCCGTCGACCGATGCGGATATCGTCGCGGTGCAAAATCATCTCGAGGAGTTTCTCGGGATGCCGGTGCGGATCACCTCGGAAAGCGACAGCTCGAAGGGCGCAGTCTCGATCCGCTTTCGCAGCCTCGACCAGCTCGACCTGCTTTGCCAGCGTTTGACTGGCGGTGAAATATAGCGATTACAACGGGATATTAGCGCCACCTGCGGGGAAGTCGCGCGGCGCAACCCGTTCCGCAGCGTGTCTCGGCACGGTTTAAGCCGAAGTTACGGCTGCGAGCCCACGTATTCGCGATAGACCGCCTGCTGCGCGACCGGCACCGAAACGGGGACCAGCATATATTGCTGCCCCGGTACGGTCGTCATCGGCGCGGGGTGGTTGCTGGCGCGGTTCATATAGTCGTCGAGATAGGCGCGGCATTGCTCGTAGCCGCTGCGGCCGCGGCGCGCGTCGGTGCGATCGTCGATCGCATCGCCCACCGCAAGCCCGGCCAGCGCCCCCGTCCCGGCGCCGATCAGCGTTCCGCCCAGGCGATCGCCGCGGCCCGCGACGCGGTTGCCGATCACCCCGCCGGCTGCCGCGCCGAGCAATCCGCCCAGCACCTGGCCGCGATCGCTGTCCTCATAGGTGCCGAGCCGCGCGCTGCATTCCTCGAGCCAGGCGTTGCGGTCGAAGGCAACCAGCTGACCGCCGCCGGGAAGATAGCCGGACTGCGGAGCGGCGGCGTAGCCATATTGCTGGGGCGCGGGCGCATAGCCGTAGCCATTCGCCGGGATCGAGCGCGAGGCGACGACATAGGTCGGCTGCACCTGCGGAGATGCTACATAGACCACGGGCGCGGAAGCGGAGTGGGAATACCTCGTCTGCGGCGCGGGCAGGATGATCTGCTGCGGCGCGTATTGCGTCGGTGCGGGGCGCGCGGGGATCACGCGCTGCGCGGTGACACGCGGCTGGACGGTTTCATAGGCCACCGCGTCGTCATAGTTCAGCGAAGGGCTCTCGGCCGGCTGGCTGACCACCGCGTCCTGATCCGTGACGGATGCGGGGACCGCGTAAAGATATTCGCCATCCTCGTAATAGATCTGCTGCGCGAGCGCGGGCGAGGCGGCCGATGCTGCGAGCCCCAGAGCGGCCGTGCCGGCGAGGAAACGAGCTGCCATGGGAGAATACCTTTCGCGAATCCGGATCGATGGTTGACGAAAGGTTTATCACCTCCGGGGTTCCCCGGCAAAAGCCCTGGCGCGGCGCTGTCCCGCGACGGGGCGGTTTGGAGTTAAATGCGCTGGGAAAGCATTTCCGCGAGCGCTTCGATCCCGGCCTGGTCCTCGGCGTCGAACCGCGCCAGCTCGGGGCTGTCGAGATCGATGACCGCGACGACCCGCCCCTCGCGCAGCACCGGGACCACCAGTTCCGAACGCGTATCGCCGTCGCAGGCGATATGACCCGGGAAGGCGTGGACATCCTCGACCAATTGACTCGTGCGGTCCCTGGCGGCGGCCCCGCAAACGCCTTGCCCGACGGGAATGCGGATGCAGGCCGGTCGTCCGACGAAGGGGCCGAGCACCAGCTCGTCCTCGACCATGCGGTAGAATCCGGTCCAGTTCACCTGCGGGAGAAATTCCCACATCAGCGCGGCGACATTGGCCATATTGGCGACGCTGTCGGGCTCGCCGGCGGTCAGCGCCTCCGCGGCCTGAAGCAGGTCGTGGTAGAGCTCGGGCTTGGCCGTTTCGGCCGCGGGTCTGAAATCATACATAGGCGTGGCTATTTAGGGCGCGATCCCATTGCCGCAAGCCGCGCGCTGCCATAGAACTGCTTGCCATGACCATCGGCAAGAAAATCCTCATCGCGATCCTCGTCCTGATCCTGCTGGGCTTCGTCGCAGCGGCGTTCCTGTTGCGCGGCAACACCGCGGAACTCAGCGTCGAAGCCGTCGCCGGCACCGACCCGACCCTGCAGGAGCCCAATGAAGAGGGGTTCCCGACCGTCCAGATCGCCGAACCGGTCGGCTGGGCTGCGGACGAAGCACCCGAGGCGGCAGAAGGGCTGGCGGTCACGCGTTTCGCCGAGGGGCTCGATCACCCGCGCACCATCCACACGCTCCCCAACGGCGACGTGCTCGTCGCGCTGACCGGCAAGCCGGGCACCAAGCCCGAGGATGCCGATCCTTCGATCGCTACCCGGATCGAGAATTTCATCGCCGGCCTGCTGATGGGCAGGGCCGGTGCCGGGGGCGATCCCGCCAACGAGATCGCGCTGCTGCGCGATGCGGATGGCGACGGCACGGCCGAGATTCGCGAGACCCTGCTCGACGGGCTCGATTCGCCTTCCGGCCTGGCCTGGCGCGACGGCACGCTCTACGTCGCCAATCACGACGCGGTGCTGGCCTATCCCTACGAGCTGGGCGCTGCGTCGGTCGCGGGCGAGCCCCGCAAGCTGATGGATCTGTCGCCCGGCGGCGGGCACTGGATGCGCAATCTCGAGCTGCATCCGGAGGAAGACCTGCTCTATGTCGCGGTCGGCTCGGTCTCGAACATCGGCGATCAGGGCATGGAAGCCGAGGAAGGCCGCGCGCTGATCTGGGAATACAATCTCGAGACCAACACGCAGCGCATCTTCGGCGCGGGCCTGCGCAATCCCAATGGCCTCGATTTCAGCCCCTGGTCGGGCGAATTGTGGACCACGGTCAACGAGCGCGACATGCTGGGTTCGGATCTGGTCCCGGATTACCTCACCAATGTCCCCGTCGGCGCGCAATATGGCTGGCCGTGGGTCTATTGGAAGAACAACATCGACCAGCGCGTTGATGCACCGATGCCCGCCTATATCACCGAATATGCGCGTCGGCCGGAATACGCGCTCGGCCCGCATGTCGCGGCGCTGGGGCTGGTTTTCACGGCGGAAGGCGCGCGGATGGGCGAACGCTTCGGGCAGGGTGCCTTCATCGCCCGCCACGGCTCATGGAACCGCAAGCCGCCTTCGGGCTATGACGTGGTCTATGTGGCTTTCGACGAGCGCGGCAATCCGCAGGGCAAGCCGGTCCCCGTTCTCGGCGGCTTCCTCAAGGACGACGACACCACGCGCGGACGCCCGACCTGGGTCGAGTGGGCAGGCGATGGCTCGCTGCTGGTGAGCGACGACACTGCGGGCATCATCTGGCGCGTTGTGGCACCCGGCGCCCAGCCGGCGGCGGCGTTCGAACGCGAAAATGCCGGACGCCTGCCCCCGCAGCGCGAACTGGTCGGCGGTGCGAGGGCGACCTTCCGCGAGGAAGACTACGCGCGCGAACAGCCCGTGCAGTAAGCCTCAGCCGAGCAGGGCTTCGGTGCTGACCGCGTAAAGCGAGGCGGCGCCGGCGATCGCGCCGGATTTGAGCCCGTTCGCTTCCGGCACGATCCGGTCGAGGAAGAAGCGCACCGTGGCGGGCTTGGTGGCCGCCAGAGCGGGTGCGGCGCCGGCTTCGACCGCGGCGCGCTGCCTGGTCAGCTGCCAGCCCGCGACCGCCACCGCCATCATCGTGCAGAAGGGCACGCTGCCCGCGAGCCGGTCGTCGAGGCTGGCTTCTTCGCGCATCCAGCGCGCCACCGCGGCGCATTCGCCCGCCAGCGCGAACAGCGCGGGCTCGTCGGAGCAGTCGCGCGCGATTTCCTCGAGCAGGCCGATCAGCGCCTGGCCATCCTCGAGCCCGAGCTTGCGGGTGACGAGATCGGCGGCCTGGATGCCGTTGGTGCCTTCGTAGATCGGCGCGATCCGCGCGTCGCGCCAGTGCTGCGCCGCGCCGGTTTCCTCGATGAACCCCATCCCGCCATGGATCTGGATGCCGAGGCTCGCCGCCTCGACCCCGACATCGGTGCCCCAGGCCTTGAGCAGCGGCACCAGCACCTCGGCGCGCGCCGCGGCATCGGCGTTGCCCAGCGTGCCGCGGTCGACCTGCCCGGCGGTGTAATAGAGCAGCGCACGGACCGCCTCGGTGAGCGATTTCATCCGCAGCAGCATCCGGCGGACATCGGGATGCTCGAGGATCGCCACCGGGGTGCGGTCGGGCGATCCGGCGCGTGCCGACTGGATCCGCTCGGCGGCGTAATCCTGCGCCTGCTGCGTCGCGCGCTCGGCGATCTGCACGCCTTGCGTGCCGACATTGATCCGCGCGTTGTTCATCATCGTGAACATCGCCATCAAGCCGCGGTTCTCCGCGCCGACGAGTTCGCCGATGCATTCGTCACTGTCGCCATAGCTCATCACGCAGGTGGGCGAGGCATTGATGCCGAGCTTGTGCTCGAGGCTGACGCAGCGCAGATCATTGCGCGCGCCCGGCGTGCCGTCCTCGCTCACATGATATTTGGGCACCACGAACAGCGAGATGCCGCGGCTGCCCTCGGGCGCGTCGGGAAGCCGCGCGAGCACGAGGTGGATGATGTTCTTCGCCAGCTCGTGATCGCCCCAGGTGATATAGATCTTCTGGCCCTTGATGCGGTATTTGCCCGCATGCTCGCCCTCGGTGATCGGG
>JAHJWA010000246.1 GCA_018828205.1 Alphaproteobacteria bacterium | reverse complement strand
GGCGATGATCTGCGAGAACTCGCCCGGCGGGGTGAGGAAGGGTTCGCCCGAGACGATCGGCAGCGCGCTCCCGCCGTGCTTGCCGGCGATGGCGGCGACGGTCTCCGACAGCGACGCGCCCGAATGCGTATCGTTGAAGCGGATCGAAATCCGCGCACTGGCCTTGGCGGGGATCACATTGTGCGCGACATTGCCGACCTCGAGATCGGTGATCTCGAGATTGGAAGGCTGGAACCAGTCGGTGCCTTCGTCGAGCACCAGCGCGTCGAGCTCGGCGAGCATCGCCACCAGCCTGGGAATCGGATTGTCGGCGAGATGCGGATAGGCGACATGGCCCTGCGTCCCCTCGACCTCGAGCCAGATATTGACCGAGCCGCGGCGACCGATCTTCATCATGTCGCCCAGCCGGTTGACGCTGGTGGGTTCGCCGACGAGGCACAGGTCGGGCCGGTGGCCCTGCTCGCGCATGAAGTCTATCAGCGCGCGGGTGCCGTGGATCGCGGGGCCTTCCTCGTCGCCGGTGATGATAAAGCTGACCGTCCCCGCCTCGGCGGGCAGTCCGGCGACCGCGGCGACCATGCAGGCGATCGCGCCCTTCATGTCGACCGCGCCGCGCCCGTAGAGCAGATCGCCCCCGGGACTTGGCCGGATCTCCGGCTCGAAGGCCTCGCTGGTCCAGCCCCCTCCGGGGGGGACCACGTCGAGGTGGCCGGCAAAGGCGAAATGGCGCGAGCCTTCGGGTCCGCGGCGGATCGCGAACAGGTTCTCGACCGGCCCGTCGGGTGCCTCGCCAGCGACGAAACGCGTCACCTCGAAACCCAGCGGCGCGAGCATGGCTTCCAGTTCGTCGAACACCGCGCCGGTGGCGGGGGTGACGCTGGGGGCGGCCATCAGGCGCTTGGCGAGCTCGAGCACTTGAGTCATGCTCTCGCCGCTAGCGGAGTATCCATCCATGCCCAAGCTCGATCTCGCCGCCATCCCCCGGACCAACGCCACCGGCTATCCGGCGCCCTTCGACGCCGCGGTCGCGGGCCGCTGGTACCGCCGGCTGGCGCCCGCGGCGGGTCTGACGCGGCTGGGGGCGAGCCATGTGGTGCTCGAACCCGGCGCCTGTTCCTCGCAGCGGCACTGGCACCGCGCGCAGGACGAGCTGGTGGTGATGCTGGCGGGCGAGGCGGTGCTGATCGAAGACGGAGGCGAGACCCCGGTGCGTGCGGGCGACGTGTTGGCCTGGCCCGCAGGCGTGGAGAACGGCCACCACCTGCACAACCGCTCCGACGCCGACTGCGTCTTTGTCGCGATCAGCGGCGGCGACCGTGCCGGCGATTCGGGCGAATATCCCGATATCGACCTGGTCTTCGACGCGGATGGCTACGCCCGCAAGGACGGGACGCGCTACCCCACCGAGCGCGTGCCCTGAACTGGCCTGCGGTTTGAGCCGAGGACATGGAATGGGGTTTCCACTCCCCTCGCCTCGGCGAGGGGGTTGGGGGTGGGGGAGTGCGCCGCAGGCGCGCGTCTGCCCCATCGGCGTGGTACACCCCCACCCGGCCTCCCCCTCAAGGGGGAGGAGTAAGTAAGGTCAGGACAAAGTCATCATGCTCTAGCGCTCGACGACCGCCAGCGGCCCCGGTGCGAAGGCCTCGTCGAGCAGCCGCGCCATCCGCAGGCCGGCTTGCACCACCCGCTGGCGCGCGACGGGCACCGCGGCGACGATATCCTCCTGCGTCAGCGCGGTGGAATCGGGCAGTTCCTCATCGCAAGGGCTGGCATCGAAGGCGTTGGGATAGACGATGTCGCGCGCGGTCTGCCAGCTTTCGCGCCCCCAGTCATCGGAGGTTCCGCCCGCCAGCTCGGCGCGTTCCGCGGCGGAATAGCGCCGCACCACCGGCGGCTCGCCGGTGATCGCGCGTTCGGCCAGCGGGCCGTCCCAGATCCAGTGCAGGTTCAAATCGGGGACGATGCCGTAATCGGCCTCGCGGTCGTTGCCGCCGCGGTCCTCGTGATCGCCCGAATGCAGCGGCATATGCACATCGCCCACAAAATGGACGAGGAAGGCGAGCGCTTCGAGCCTGATATGCGCGGGCAGGCCCTCGTCGGCGAGCAGGCGATGGCTGCGCTCGATCTGGCCGGTGACGCAGGCGCCGCCCGAGCAATTGGCACGCGGGTTGAACGCCTCGCAGACCGGGGCGGTGCGGTAGTGCCAGGCGGCGGTGTAGCCCCAGCGCGAGGAATCGCAGCGCACGCAATCGGGCCAGACCGAGGCATCCTGCAATGTGTCGAGATCGCAATCGGGGGTCGCCATCAGCTCGGAGCGGGCCAGCAACCGGGCGATGCCGCGCTGGGTCGCGGGGGCGATATTGGCCTCGGCGACATCGGCGGTCACCGTGTGCGCGTAGAATCCCCAGGCTGCCGCCATCTGCGGCGCAGCGAGCCCCAGCAGGGCCAGGCACAGCGCCAGAGCGCGCATCATCCCGGTGCCGCTCATCCCAGCGCCGGCGCCGAATCGTATTGTTCTATGACCCATTCTTCGTTCTCCGAGGCCTCGATCCAGGCCTGCATCCAATCATGTTCCCAGACCGCCTGCATATAGGCGCTGGCGAAGCCCGGGAGGGGCACGCCGTAGCTGATGAAGCGGCTGACCACCGGCGCGTAGAAGATGTCCGCCGCGCCGAAGGTGCCGAACAGAAACGGCCCGCCCGAGCCGAAGCGCGCGCGCGCTTCCGCCCACAGACCGAGAATCCGGACGACTTCTTCCCTCGTCGTTGCCGAAGGCTGGACGCCTTCGAAGCGCTTGCGGATGTTCATCGGGAATTCGCTGCGCATGGTGTGGTAGCCGCTGTGCATCTCGGCAACCATCGAGCGCGCCATCCCGCGCGCGGTGTCGTCCTTGGGCCAGAAGCGCTCGCGCCCGACTTTGTCGGCGAGATAGTCGAGGATCGCGAGGCTGTCCCAGACCACCGTATCGCCGTCCCACAGCAGCGGAACCTTGCCGCTCGAGGCCTGCAACCCGCTGTCGTCCTGCTTGCGCGATTCCCAGCTCTCGCCATAGAGCGGGACGATGATCTCCTCGAAGGCGAGGCCCGACTGCTTGGCCGCCAGCCAGGCGCGCAGCGACCAGCTCGAGTAATTTTTGTTGCCGATGATCAGTTTCATGCCGGCTCCCCTGTGGCGCGCGGGCGGTAGAGCCTCCACCCGATGCTGTCGAGACCGGGCCGCGCCCCGATCGAAGCCGCCGGTAGGAATGCGCCCATGATCGGGCTATGCGCTGCCCCATGAACCTGCGCCCCTTCCACCTCGCCTTCCCCGTCCACGATCTCGCCGCCGCGCGCGCCTTCTATGGCGGAACGCTCGGCTGCTCCGAGGGGCGCAGCTCGGCGGAATGGATCGATTTCGATTTCTACGGCCACCAGATCGTCGCGCATCTGGCTGGCGAGGCTGGCGAGGCTGGCGATCGCGCCGCCAATGCGGTCGATGGCCATGATGTCCCGGTACCGCATTTCGGCGTGGTGCTGACGATGCCGCAATGGGAGGCGCTGGCCGAGCGCTTGCGTGCAGCGGGCACGGTGTTCGCGATGGAGCCCACGGTGCGCTTCAAGGGCCAGCCCGGCGAGCAGGCGACGATGTTCTTCCGCGATCCGAGCGGCAATGCGCTCGAGATGAAGGCTTTCGCCGACGATTCGGCGCTGTTCGCGACCTGACGCCTAGACCCCCGCGTCGCTGAGCACCGCGGCGCGCAATTCGGGGATTCCCATCCCCTTTTCGGCGCTGGTGACATGGACCTCGGGGAAGGCAGCGACGTGCCTCTTGGCCTCCGCCTCGACCCGCTCGACGGTCTTTTCCAGCTCGCTCGCCTTGATCTTGTCGGCCTTGGTCATCACCACGCGGTAGCCGACCGCAGCCTCGTCGAGCATGGTCATCATCTCGCGATCGACGTCTTTCAGCCCGTGGCGGCTGTCGACCAGCACCAGCGTGCGGACCAGCACCGCGCGGCCGCGCAGATAGGTGCGGACCAGCTTCTTCCACTTGTCGACCACCGCGATCGGCGCCTTGGCGAAGCCGTAGCCGGGCATGTCAACCAGCCGCATCTGGGTCGGCTCGCCGACCTCGAAGAAGTTGAGCTCCTGCGTGCGCCCCGGGGTGACCGAGGCGCGCGCGATCGCCTTGCGCGCGGTGAGCGCGTTGAGCAGCGAGCTCTTGCCGACGTTGGAGCGCCCGCAAAAGGCGATCTCGGGCACGGTCGGATCGGGCAGGAATTTGAGCTGCGGCGCCGACAGCAGGAATTCCACCCGCTGCGAGAACATCTTCTCCGCGCGCTTGGTCAGCGCCTTGCGTTCTTCTTCTTCCATCAGCTGTTGGCCCCGGTTTTACTCGCCGCTTTTTGAGCGTCCTTCTCGGCGCGCTCGGCTTCCGCCGCGGCGCGCAATTGGGGATGCTTGGAGTAGAGATATTTCTGCTGCGCCAGCGTGAGGATGTTGCTGGTGTTCCAGTAGATCAGCAGGCCCGCGGCAAACGGCGCCATCACGAACATCAGCACCCAGGGCATGATGTTGAAGATCTGGCGCTGCATCGGGTCGCTGACCGGGTTGAGCTGGAAGGTCATCCACATCGTCAGGCCCAGCAGCACAGCGAGCACGCCGATCGCCAGGAAGCCGGGCGGGTCGAAGGGCAGCAGGCCGAAACCGTTGAGGATCACCGCCGGATCGGGCGCGGAGAGATCGTCGATCCACAGGAAGGGCCGGTGCCGCATCTCGATCGCGAGATAGAGCACCTTGTAGAGCGCGAAGAAGATCGGGATCTGGATGATCAGCGGCAGACAGCCCGCAAGCGGATTGACGCCCTCGTCCTTGAACAGCTTCTGCATTTCCTGCTGCTGCTTGACGCGGTCCTCCTTGTGCTTCTCCTGGACCTCTTTCATCCGCGGCTGGATCGCCTTCATCCCCGCCATCGACGAGAATTGCTTCTGCGCGACGGGGAACATCACCCCGCGGACCACCACGGTGAGCAGGATGATCGCCACGCCGAAATTGCCGGCCAGTTCGTAGAGCTGCCGCAGCATCCACAGCAGCGGCTTCTCGAACCAACGGAACCAGCCCCAGTCGATCGCGAGGCCGAAACGCTCGATCCCGGCGTCCTCGTAGCTGTCGAGGATGGCGCTTTCCTTGGCCCCGACGAACAGCCGGTTGGTGGCGGTGATCGCGCGGCCCGAGGGCAGCGTGATCGGAGCCTGGATCACATCCGCACGGAACAGGTCGCCGCCCAGCGCGCGGAAGCTGGCTTCGGTGTTGCCCGCGCCCGGGACCAGCGCCGAAAGCCAGTAGATGTCGGTGAAACCGAGCCATTCGGCATCGCCTTCGGGCGTGGTCACGTCGCCCAGGGGCAGATCGTCATAGCCGAAATCGTAATTGGCCGAACCGCCGAACACGCCCATCGGGCCCGAATGCGCGATGAAGAAATCCTCGCTCGCGGTGCGGCTGGTGCGCGCGATCAGCGCGAAGGGCTGGACCACGGCAGCGCCGGCACCGCGGTTGGCGACGCGCTGTTCGGCGCTGATCATGTATTGGTCGTCGATGGTCAGCGTGATCGTATAGGTCAGCCCGTTGTCGCCCTGGTGGGTGAGCACGACCGGGCTGCCGGGCGCGAGAACCTCGCCATCCGCCTGCCACAGCGCATCGGCCGGGACGCGCTGGCCATTGGCGAGGAACCCGAATTCGGCGAAATGCTGCACCGGGGTGCCGGCGGGTGCGAACAGCCGGACCGGCGGGCTGTCCTCCTCGGTGGTCTCGCGATATTCCTTGAGCACGATATCATCGATCACCGCGCCCCGAAGGTTGATCGAGCCCGCCAGCAGCGGCGAATCGATCCGCACGCGGTTGCCCGATGCGAGCGCGCTGTCGAGCGTGACCGGCTCCGCACCCGCGACGCCGGGCGCCAGGCCCGAACCGCTCGCAGTCGCGCCCGAGACCGCACCCGAAACAGCCGCCATCTCGGCTGGCGTATCGGCAATCCCTTCGACCGCCGCAGTGTCGGCGGGCTGCGGATAGAGATAGCCCACGGCGGCGTCCCAGCCCAGCAGAAGCAGGGCCGAAAGGACGACGGCGAACAGGAGATTGCGTTGGTTGGTCAAAGTCGATCCCGTCAAAAACTACGATCTGGGGTGCTGTATTACATTGTCAATACACCCAAGTTGCGGGTGCAAGGCGGATGATCAGGGCACCGGGTCGTGCCCGTGCCCTCCCCAGGGGTGGCAGCGCAATATACGCTTCGTCGCAAGCCATCCACCCCTGATCGCGCCGTGTTTTCCCAGAGCCTGGATGGCGTATTCGCTGCAGGAGGGAGAAAAGCGGCAGGTGGGCGGGAGAATGCGGCTCGGACCGAGCTGCCAGGCACGCGCGAGCCAGATCAGCGGGTATTTCACCGCCCCGGACTGCGTGAGGAACGCGGTGCGCTGCGGGGCGAGCGACCGCGGCGGCGATCCCCCTTGCCCTGCGACGCGCGGATCAGCGCGAGATCGAGTTCGGCGGCAAGCCTGGCGAAATCGCGCTCCAGCCCGCCCTCGCGGCCGATCAGCACGTGATCGTGATCGGGCAGGCCGCGCTCGGGCAGCGCCGCCCAGAGCAATTCGCGGAAGCGGCGCTTCATCCGGTTGCGCACCACCGCATTGCCGATCTTCTTGGTCACGGTGATGCCGTAGCGCTTGCTTCGTCCGCCATTGGGGTAGGCGAGCAGCACGAAGCCGGGCTGCGCCACGCGAATCCCGCGATTCGCGGCAAGGAAATCGGCGCGCTTGGCGATGACCTGCGGGTGCCGGGACATGGCTAGGGCTCACCCCAATCGTCGGGCGGAAACGACACGGGCTCCCTCAGGGAGCCCGCATGGCCGACCGGCCAGCTGCATCGCGCGGCCCTCGGACCGCGCGAGCAGGAATAGCGCACGCGCATCGGCGCGCGCGCAGACAATCAGGCGCAGAGCGTCTTGCGACCGCGACGACGGCGGTTGCGCAGCACATTGCGGCCACCCGGGGTGGCCTTGCGTGCGAAGAAACCGTGGCGGCGCTGGCGCACCAGGTTGGAAGGCTGGAAAGTCCGCTTCATCGGATCGTCCTTATCTAGAATGTTCAAAGGCGCGCGTCACGCGGCACCAACAAAAAGGGCCGCCATGCGAGGCGACCGCTCTTAGGGGGCGCGCATAGTGCAGCCGCGCCCCGGCGTCAAGCGACGCGGCGGGTTCACTGCATGCGAACCGAGAGATAGGCGATCCGCGGGCTGCGCATCTTGGCGTAGCGATCGACCCACCGGCCCATCTCGCCCGCTTCCATCCAGCGCGCGCGGTGATGCGGGACCGAATTGGTCATGGCATAGAAGGCGCGCGCCTGCTGCGGCGACATGCCCATATCCGCGTAATAGTCGAGATAGACGCGGTTTTCCGGCGCATCGAGCGAGAAATCATCCGCCTCGCGGCCGTATTCGTCGCGCCAGCTGTGGACCGCGAATTCGGCGCCCGGCTCCATGCTGCGCTCGATCCCGGCGAGGAACAGCTCGACCGCGCCCGAACGCACCGAGCCATGCGCGGGAACATGCGTGCTGAGCCCGGCCTTGCGGATCATCCGCCCGAGCTGGAGATTGGCGCGATCGTCGAGCGTGCCGGGGCATTCGATCATCTCGAGTCGCGACAGGCCCGGGTTGTCCTCGAGCACGCGCGCGAACCAGCTCGGGCTCATCGCATCGGTCTCGCCGACCAGCTCGACCCGGTCGCCGATCACGCGGAACGGCCCGTATTGCAGCGCGCCATAGCGGGCGGCGGGGCGGCGCGACTGGGCGAAGCCCTGCGCCGCGGGCTGCCGAACCGGAGCGCGCCACTGCGGGAGATCGCGCGGCATCGCCGAATAGGCAATCGCCTGCCCCCGTGCCGCTCGCGGCAGCGCCAGGCGCGTGGTCTGCTCGCGTTGCGGAGCGGCGGCCGGTTCGGCCTGGTCCTGCCATGTCACCACCGGCTGCGTCGGCAGATAGATGAGTGCCAGCGACTGGGCGGCGGCGGGGCTGGCACCGGCAAGACCGAGTGCGGCGAGCGAGAGAGTGGCGTAGCGAAGCATGACGCATGCTCTGCGCCCCGCCATCTTGCGAACATGCCAAGGGCCATGGATAACCCGGTCTTAACCATGTTTTGGGTCTTCGCCCGCGCGCGCTTCCCGCACGCCGCGCGGTGCGGATGCGACGCCCCTCGACAGCCGCCGAATCGCGTTCCAAAAGGAGCCCGGACAAAGCGCCAGAGCATGACGGCAAGCACCACGAGGGGGGACAGGCTTGGTCGCATTGGTACGCACGGTCGCCTATCTGGGGCTCGAGGCACGCGCGGTAGAAGTGCAGTGCCAGGTCGCGCCCGGCCTGCCGCGTTTCACCGTCGTGGGCCTGCCCGACAAAGCGGTGGGCGAAAGCCGCGAGCGGGTGCGGTCCGCGCTCTCGGCGATGGGGCTGGCGCTGCCGCCCAAGCGGATCACCATCAACCTCTCGCCGGCCGATCTGCCCAAGGAAGGCTCACATTACGACCTCCCGATCGCGCTGGCGCTGCTGGCGGCGATGGGGGTCACCGATGCCGAGCAGTTGATCGACTGGGTGGCGGTGGGCGAGCTGGCGCTGGACGCGCGGGTGGTGCCCTCGCCCGGCGTGCTGCTCGCCGCGATCCACGCCAGCGAGGCCGAGCTGGGGCTGATCTGTCCGCGCGCGCAAGGGGCGGAGGCGCGCTGGGCCAGCGGCGTGCCGGTGATCGCCGCGCCGGACCTCGCCAGCCTGCTCAACCACCTTCGCGGCACGCAGCGCCTACCCGAACCCGAACCGGGCGAGGTCGAGAAGGCCCCGCCCGGTCCCGATCTCAAGCGGGTCAAGGGACAGGAAACCGCCAAGCGCGCGCTCGAGATCGCCGCCGCCGGCGGGCACAATCTGCTGATGGTCGGTCCGCCGGGCGCCGGCAAATCGCTGCTCGCCGCCTGCCTGCCGGGGATCCTCCCCGAACTCAGCCCCGCCGAGGCGCTCGAGGTCAGCATGGTGCAATCGGTCGCCGGGATACTCGAGGAAGGGCGGATCAGCCGCCACCGTCCGTTCCGCGCGCCGCATCACTCGGCTTCGATGGCGGCGCTGACCGGGGGCGGTCTCAGGGTCAAGCCGGGCGAGGTCAGCCTCGCGCATCTGGGTGTGCTGTTTCTCGACGAACTGCCCGAGTTCCAGCGCCCGGTGCTCGATTCGCTGCGCCAGCCGCTCGAGACGGGCCATGTC
>JAHJWA010000245.1 GCA_018828205.1 Alphaproteobacteria bacterium | reverse complement strand
TGCGTACGGCTATCTTCTCGATGGCGGCACTTATTCTGGTGCAGGGCTTCCTTGGCGGCGAGCTCGCGCATGGGCCAAACCATCTTGGAATTTCCTGGCTCTGAAGGAGTTGAAGAGCATGCGTACTTCCAGATTAAAAGCGGCGTTCGGGGTTCTCGCGATCGTCCCACTAGCGTCCGCTCTTGCTGCTTGCAACGAAGCGCAGGAGAGCACACCGACCTCAGAGGTGTCGCCGATGGGCGAAGCGACGGTGATGCCCGGCACGGCACCCGAGGGTGGTCTTGCAGACCCGGCAACTTCTCCCTCCGAAAGTGAGTCAGTGGCTGCGCGGCAGGACGCTCTTTCGACAGGCGATGCAGCCGCGCCCGCGTCACGGCGAGCCGCCTCACCGGCACCACGTGTAACTGCCACATCCGCCGCGCCGGCACCGCGCGCGCAACCCGAGAGCGAGGCGACCCCGCCCGCCGATCCCCATGCCAGCCATGACATGTCCTCTATGACCGATCACGATATGGAAGGCATGTAATCCGGCGCATGGCCCATCAGTCAGGATAGTCAGGAGATATCGTCTGCAAGCAATCGCGACGAAAATCCGGATATCAGAAAAGGACGGCCCCGCCTCCCCCCGGAAGCCCTGCGGGTCGCAGGTGCCCATGGGGCCGTTCTGGAACCCCGCGTGAAGACCAACCCAACGCGCGGGGTTCCGTCTCTTCGCCTTCGTTGTCGTCGTGTCATACACGTTCAGGCATAGCTTCGTGCTATGCAAGCATTGCGCTGCCAATCGCCTGGTGGGACATGGAAAGGAACTGCCAATGACCGAAAAAAGAAAGGGCGGTGCGCTGTCGCGCTGGGAAGACGAAGGCGGTGCGCTCCCTTGCGGGCCCCAGGAAGCCCTCGCGGCCGATTGCGAGAAATGGGACATTCCTCCGCTCACTGATGCCGAAATCATCCAGCTACGCATAAGGGTGATCGCGCTCGAAAACATGGTGCTAGGCTTATTGTCCACGGCAAGCGATCATCAGCTCACTGCGATCGAACAACTGGCCGAGTTCATCTCCCCACGCGCCGACGCGACGCAGCATCCGCTAACCTTGCGCGCTGCCACACAAATGGAGCACTTTGTCGAGCGCGCTCGACGGTTTCGCGAGGAACCTTCAGCCGATTGACCGACGTATGACCGGCCCTCGAACCCTGGCTCTCCTGCCTGCGGCTGGATCGCTGACCTGAAGAGACTGCGATGGACCTCGATACGCTCCTCGTCCGCTATTTCCGCACTGCCGATCTCGGAATGGTTGGCGCAGAGACATTGGCATCGGGGATCGAGCGGTGCCAGGTCGATCTCGGTCTCGAGCAGGACCGGGGCAAGCGTTTTGCCTTGTGGGCCATGCTCTACCTGCTCGGGTCTGCCCCCGACCTCGAGGCCGTGTTCGACAAGGCAGATGATCGAGATTCAGCCCGCAATTTCATGGATCTCCTGGCGGCATCGGAAGGCGATGGGGTAGGTTGATTGCAGCAAGGTCCTGGCACCTTCAGACCCACGCCAGATACCCATCCGGCTTTTTTCGCGAACAGTCCTGAACCAGGTCAGCTGAGGGCAGCAACCCGTTCCTTTCCGGCCGTGTTGGCAGCTGCGCTGCCTGCCCGCACCACCCGTCACGAACAGGTTTCCCTTCGGCCCCCAAACGGGAGTTTGCGGGCCTGCGGTGCAGCCCTCCCATGACCTGTTTCTCATCGACGTTCGCAAGCCGGAAGTGGTTTCCGGTTTGAGAGCTGAAGGAGAAATACCATGACCAATCTCGTAATCCTCACCGGCCGCATCGCCCGCGATCCGGAGTCCCGCGAAACCCAGGGCGGCACCAGCGTTACAGGCATCACCGTGGTCACCGACCGCCCCGCGCGTGACAAGGACGGCAAGACCTACAAGGACGAAAGCGGATACACCGCCAAGGACAGCGAATTCCACCGCGTGACCTGCTTCAACGGTCTCGCCAAGACCGTCGGCCAGTATTGCTCCAAGGGTCAGCTGGTTTCGGTCCAGGGCCGCCTGCACTACACCCAGTGGGAAGACCAGGACGGCATCAAGCGGTACGGCTGCGAGGTTCTCGCCGACAAGGTCGACTTCCTCTCCCGCGCCGCTGGCGGCGACAACCAGGACGCTCCTCCGATCGACTGACCGACCGGACGTCCCCTCTCAGAGGCCCTGCCTTTAGCGGCAGGGCCTCTTTTTTCGTGATCCATCAGGTTCGAAATTTTGCAGCCGGATGAATGGACGGTCCCGCAGCTCGGCAGACCCTCGTTGAGCAACGACACCGGAAGCCCTGTTCCCAGTTCAGGTAGCGAGCAGAACACATCTGTTCTGGTCCGTTGGCGCTCCTTAGCTTCCCGATACGCGGCGCGTTGGTTCCTGACGCGAGGTGGGTGTGAGGTCCTGGCTCACGGCTATTCCAGCATGATGGCCCGGTTCCTTCCGCCTCAAGGACGTGCGGGGCCCCACCATTTTGCCCGCTGCCGGATCGTATCCGGCCGCGTACAAAATCGTTGCCCCCACCGCCGCTCGCACGGTCGCTCCTGCGGAGCGATCCTGTGACCCGAAAGGCCCCGGACCATCGGCCGACCTCCTGTCGTCTCACGACAGTTTCAGGAGGAATATCATGGCTTGTTCAACGCATTGCCCGCTGCCGTCTCGCAACTATTTCGAGGCTCTGGAAACCGCCGAGAAAAGGGCGCTTCACAGCTTCTTCGACCAGCATGTCGTCGAGGATGTGGAGCTGGGATACTTCGCGCTCGACGAAGGCGACTACAATGCGCTGCCCGCGCATCTGGCGTCGCGCGTGGTTCACACCGTTCATGGAGGCATGCTCGAGGATTACTGACTCTCGGCGGAGCGGGAACCGGCTAGCGGTTCCCGCTCCTTTCTTCGTGTTCGCCCCGAGTCTTCAGCCTGCCCGGACGCACCATGACCCCCGTCGGATCCGCAGTGAGGTCGGACGATCCAACCGGCTCCCGCGCAATTCGAGCGGGGCTTCGGACGCACTCTGTCCCGCGCATCTGGCGATGCGCTCCTGAGGGTGCGGCGTTTATCGGTCCCGGGGCCCCGCATGCACTTGCGAACCGCCGCCGGGTCGGACCGGCGCGAAGCCGCGGAAGCGACAGGCCCCGCTCCCTTGCTTCGCACGCGGACCTTGGCCGACGCCTTGCTCACAGGTGCAGTCCTTGTTTGGCCCGCGGCGGCAATCCTTTTCTGCCGACGATCGGATGTGTCCGAAGTGCCGCGCGCGGGGGGCGACAAATACGAATCTGTGAATCTGTCGCTCCTCCCCCGACCCCCGCATGCGCCATCCCCCTCTGCAACCGGCGGCAGCTTGCCGCGGCCGCCCACGCCTTGCGGAGAATGTCCAATGCCAACTGTTCCCGACCCCGTCCGTCCCCGGTTTCTGCGCACACCCGATGCCGCGGTACATCTGGGGCTATCGCCCCGCACGCTCGAGAAGCACAGGTGCTATGGCACCGGCCCGGTCTATCACAAGCTGGGCGGGCGCATCGTCTACCGGCGCGAGGATCTCGATGCATGGGCCGAGCAGGGCCTGCGTCGTTCGACCAGCGATCCCGGCCGGGGCATCGTCCATCCCGCCAAGCGGATCGACGGCTACACCGGCCCGGTCCGGCGCTGAGGCCCGATGCGTGCCCGCCGGACATTCGCCCGCGCCGCCGAGCAGCTCGACCTCTTCATGGGGGTCGGAGGCGACATCGCCGCGCGCGATGCGCAGGACCTGATGGCCTGGCCCTTCTTCAGCCTCGCCAAGTCGAAGCGAATCAGGCCGATCGACTTTCGCATGGGCGAGGTCTCGATCCTGGTTGAGGCGACGGCCGAGCACGGCATGGCGACCATCTGGGACGCCGACGTGCTGATCTGGGTGGCCAGCCAGATCGTCGAGGCGCGCGATACCGGCAGGCCGACCTCGCGGCTGATTGCCGCAAGCCCGCACGAGATACTCGCCTTTACCGGGCGCGGAACTGGCAAGGCCGGATATGAACGGCTGAGAGCAGCGCTCGACCGGCTGCAATCGACGAGCATCGCCACATCGATCCGCCAGCGCGGTGCGCGCCGGCGTCATCGCTTCTCCTGGATCAACGAGTGGCGCGAATGCCTCGATGGGAACGGCCGCGCCCTCGGCATCGAGATGATCGTGCCCGACTGGTTCTATGAGGGTGTGCTCGACCGGGCGCTCGTGCTGACGATCGACCCCGCCTACTTCCAGCTTACCGGCGGGCTCGAGCGCTGGCTGTACCGCATCGTGCGCAAGCATGGCGGCAGGCAGAAGGGCGGGTGGAGCTTCGATATCGCCCATCTGCATCTCAAATCGGGCGCGCTCTCGCCGCTGAAGCGGTTCGCCTTCGACATCCGCGAAATCGTCCGGCGACAACCGCTCCCGGGCTATCGGCTGGCGCTCGGCCATGAACTCGGCCGCGAACGCCTGAACTTCACTCCATTGCCGGTCGATCCCTTCGAAGCCGCCAAGCGCCGGATCGGCATGGCCCCTGTGGAAAAGTGCGGGTGATGTTCGGACTATCAGGAACCGCGCCATTCGGACTATCGGGAACCGGAAGTTCGGACTATCGGGAACCGAAATCGTGCGCGAATCGGCGGAATTGCTGTGCTTCCGGGCCCCTTAACTATCCTAACAAGGAATCCTATGGATTCCTGCTAACGTCGCTGCGCCTGTGCACGGGCGGCGGTTCGGCTCCGCCCGCGACCGGATCGAGCACATGCCTTGACGACCTGCCGCTGACCCATGTCACGCTGGTATGGCGAGAGGGCATTCGCGAGGAGTGGCTGCGCTTCGGCAAACCGGTCGACGAGCGCATCGTCGATCGCCGAACCCGCATCGAAAGCTATGCGCCGGGGCAGCTCTTCGCCCTCGTCCGCTGGGCGGCGAACGATCACGGAACCGTGCGTTCGACACTCGACATCGTGCGCGCGGTCGGTCGAAACGAGGCCTATACGACCGTGCCGCAGATCGATCCGGGCGGAGAACTGCTGCTCTCGGTTCGGGGCTGGACACGCGTTCGCCGCGTCCTGGCGCTGATCGATGCGGTCGAAGCGGCCGCCACCGACCCGTGCGAAGCAGCGCCCGATTACTGGCGCCATGTCCACAATCGTCTCGCAGCGGGCCTGCCGCCGCGCGCCCATGCGCCAGGACGGCATCGCGCCTGGCTCCGGCGCCGAAAGCTCTGGCCGTGAGGCGCGGCACGATCCTTTTTGCTGGCACGGCCGCCGCGGCGGCTCTGCTGAGCGCCGTCCTGCCGCTCTCGCGCGTGCTGGTGTGGAATGTGACGGCGAGCATCCCGACCGGGCTCTATTACATCGGCGAGGCAGCCGGCCTGCAGATCGGCGAGCGGGTCGCACTCGATCCTCCACCCGGGCTGCGCGATTACCTCGCCAAGCGCGGCTATCTTCCTGCGGGCGTTCCGCTCATCAAGGAGGTCGCGGCGCTGCCCGGCGACACCGTATGCCGCGACGGCCTTGCGATCACGATCAATGGAAGCCGGGCCGGATCGGCGCACGCACGCGACCGGATGGGGCGAGACCTGCCTGTCTGGAACGGATGCCGGACCATCGCCGCGCACGAAATATTCGTGATGAACCTGCGCGCGCCGGCCAGCTTCGACGGACGCTATTTCGGTCCGGTGCCGCGTGATCACGTCATCGGCGGGGCGCGCCCGGTCTGGACCGACGAGGCCGCTGACGGCGACCACGTCTGGTTCGCCAGACTCCCACGAAATTCCCACCCCACCGTAACTGGAGGAGATATTCAATGAACTGCATCGGCACCTTTGTCGCGACCCCGGATGGCTTCGAGGGGCGATTGCGGACGCTCACGATCGACAGCGCGCTGACCATCGTGGCGACCGAGCCCGGCGATACTGACAACGCGCCCGATTACCGCATCATGTCCGGCGAAGGCGATGCCGCCTGCGAGGTCGGGGCCGGCTGGAAACACGTGGGCGACAAGGCCGGACCCTTTGTCGCGGTCGTGATCGATGATCCGGCCCTGGTCCAGCCGCTGCGTGCCAATCTCTTCCGGTCCGATTCCAGTTCGCATGTCCTGATGTGGTCGCGGCCCGCGCGCCGCAAGGCGAAGGACTGAGCCCGTGCGCGGTTCACGGCGCATGCTCGCCGCGTTCGCGGCGCTCGCACTAATCTGCCCGACACTGGCATCCCCACAGGCGGATACCAACGACCGGGGCGCGCAACGCATGGACATCTCGATGCATGTGCGTGAGGCCGCGCAGCGCTTCGGCCTTCCCGAGCACTGGATCTATGCGGTCATTCGGTTCGAAAGCGCCGGGCGCACGCGCGCCGTCTCGGCCGCCGGAGCGATGGGTCTGATGCAGCTGATGCCGGGAACCTGGGCGCGCCAGCGCGCCCGGTTCGCGCTCGGCAGCGACCCGTTCGATCCGCGCGACAACATTCTGGCTGGTACATCCTATCTGCGCGAGATGTTCGATCGCTACGGTCGCGAGGGCTTCCTCGCGGCCTACAATGCAGGTCCCGGTCGTTACGAGCAGTGGCTCTCCGCAGGCCGTCCGCTCCCGCGCGAAACGCGCGATTATGTCGCGAGAATTGCTCCGCTCCTGCAAGCCGACCGCATTTTCCTGGCAGATGCGGAGCCGCAGGTGGACGCGGTGTTGCCCGGGCGTATAGCCCTTGCGGGCACGGCGCCCTTGCCGCTCGAGCAGGGCGAAACCGACTTGCCCGCAAACCCCTTTGCCCGCCCGGCCGAGCCGATGCACGACCTTTTCGCGCCTGTCTCAACGGCAAGCGCCCGATGACGCCGGTTTGCGCATCGCAGCGCGCGACTTCGTCGACTGGCGAAGCGTGGCGAAGGACAGGCGGAACCATCAGAAAAGGAAAGAGAGGATGGCGAGATAAAAGCAGCGCCGTCGGCCGGGCTGCAGGTGGTTGGTTTTCTTCGACATTCAGCGCCGTCGCGCCTCTGGCCCTGTCGTCGCCACACCGAAATTCCCTCCTGAATTCAGCGGCAAATGCGCCGTCGCCCGGATCTGCCATCCGTGTCGGGCGATGATTTCGATATCAGGCCGGGCCGTTCGCGCGACAGCGGAGCGGGGTCCTGGCGCAAGGCCAACTCGCTTGTCGGGCGCGTGCTCCAGGTCTCGCGCAGGGCAGGCTTTACGCCGCTTGGACGCGGCAGAGCCGGCCGGGGCACCGGGCATCTCGGACGCGGCGGGCGCGCCGCGCTCCGGTCCCGCCGCGACGCGTTTCGCAGGCGCGTCGTCATCAAGGCGCGGGTCGTGCGGCACCGGGGTGCCCGATTTCGTTCGGCGCCGCTCGCCCGCCATGTCACCTATCTCGAACGCGACGGAGTCACCCGCGATGGATCGTCAGGACAGATGTTCGATGCGCGGTCCGAACGCGCCGATGGCGACGTCTTCGCGCAGCGCTGCGAGGACGACCGGCATCACTTCCGCTTCATCGTCTCGCCGGAGGACGCGAACGATCTGGCCGATCTGCGCACTTTCGCCCGCGAGCTGATGGAGGACATGGCCAGCGACCTCGATACGCGTCTCGACTGGGTGGCGGTGGATCACTGGAACACCGACAACCCTCACATCCATGTCCTGGTCCGCGGGATAGCCGACGATGGGAGGGACCTCGTCATCGATCGTGGCTACATCAGCGAAGGGCTGCGCGCCCGCGCCGAAGAGCGCGCGACCCTCGAGCTGGGTCCGCGCAGCGAGCGCGATATCAGACAAGCGCTTCGCCGCGAGGTCGACGCCGAGCGCTGGACCGGTCTCGACCGCCGTCTTCAGAAAGAGTGGGACGCGCACGGTGTCGTCGATCTCCGGCCCGAGGGCGAATCGGGCAAGCGCAAGGATCGCACATTCCTGTTGGGCCGTGCGCAGGTGCTCGAACGCATGGGGCTGGCCGAAAAAGTCGGAGCCGCCAGCTGGACGCTGGCGCATGACCTGGAGCCGACGCTTCGCGAGCTCGGCGATCGCGGAGACATCATCAGAACCATGCACCGGGCGATGGCTACACAGGAGCATGGCGGCGATGCTGGACGCTTCTCTGTGCACGCGCGATCCGGCGGCGAGCGCGTGACCGGAAGGCTGGTCGAACGCGGACTGCACGACGAGCTCACCGGCGAGGCCTATGCCATCGTCGACGGGATCGACGGCCGCGCGCATCATCTGCGCTTTCCCGACTTCGAGCGGACCGGCGATGCCACACCCGGCGCGATCGTCGAGACCGGCACATGGACCGATCGCAAGGGACGACAGCAGGCCAGCCTGCTGACGCGGTCGGACCTCTCGATTGCCAGCCAGATCAGGGCGCGCGGCGCGACATGGCTCGACCGCCAGCTCGTCTCGCCTGAGCCGCATCCGCTGGCAGGCGGGTTCGGTTCGGAGGTTCGCAATGCCCTGGCCCGGCGCGCGGAAGTTCTGATCGATGAGGGGCTCGCCAGGCGACAGGGACAGCGCATCGTCTTTGCGCGAGGTCTCCTTGATACCCTGCGCGATCGCGAACTCGCGGAAACAGGGAAGGCCCTGGCCGCACGCCATGGTGGAGTCGCGCAGCCGACCGAGGCCGGTGATCATGTGGCCGGAATCTACCGCGAGCGCGTGTCCCTCGCTTCGGGCCGCTTCGCCATGATCGACAACGGCATGGGGTTCCAGCTCGTTCCCTGGCGGCAGGACCTCGAACGCCATCTGGGTCAGGAAGTGAGCGGCCGTATCAACCAACGCGGCGGCGTCGACTGGAGCTTTGCCCGCTCGCGAGGTCCAGCCCTTTGAGGATAGGTCCCAATAAGACAAACCTTGACAATGACACCATGTGATGCATATAAACGCATCAGGAGATGCGATATGGCCAGTGCAGCTTTTCAGCAAGTCGAAGCCCGGCGCGGACTGCAGACCTTTGCCGCCGATGACGATCGTCGCCGCCTGACCGGCGCCGCGGTAAAGGCCGTGCTTCGGCTCGTCGATGCCTGGGACGGCAGCAATGCGGAAGGCGCGGCATTGCTCGGTGTCTCCGAGAGCACGTGGGACCGGATGAAAGCGGGAACATGGGAAGGCACGCTCAGCCAAGACCAGCTGACCCGCGCCTCGGCGCTGATCGGCCTGTTCAAGGGGCTGCATCTCCTGTTCGCCGACGACATGGCGGATCGCTGGCCGAAGCTGGCGAACACAGCGCCGGTGTTCGACCGGCTTTCCCCGGTGCAGGCGATGATCGCCGGCGGCATCCCGCGCATGCTGGAAACCCGGCAGTATATCGACGCGCTTCGTGGCGGGCTCTGAGGAGCCGGCAAACCGGCCTCTCGCCGACCTTCCGACGATCCGCGAGGCCTTCGAGCGGACCATCAGGCTTGTGCCGAGCGCGCGGCTGCGCGCAGCGGTCATGGCACCCTTGGCCGACGATGATGACGATCTTGTCCTTCTGGCCGAGGTCGAGGGCGCGACCAGCGGGCGGCTGATTGCCGAGGAACGCGGGCTTGGGGCGTTGACCGCCGATGAGCTGGTTCACGGCGTGCCCCATGCCCGTTTCATCAATGCGAGCTTCGCCTATGCCAAACCGCGCGAGCCGGGCCGTTTCAATCCCGCAAATCGCGGTGCCTGGTACGCCGCCCTGGCGGTGGAAACCTGCATTGCCGAAGTGGGCCATCACCTGACGAGAGCCCTGGCCGATGCGGGCGATTTACATGCCGTCGTCGAATATGGCGAGATGATCGCCAGCATGTCGGGCGTGTTCGTCGATCTGCGCGGTCTTCCCGATCATCCCGGCCTTGAGCACGATACGGCGAAGGGCTATCCGGCGGGCAATGCTCTTGCGGCCCAGGCGCGCGGCGAAGGGCATAACGGGATCATCTATCCCTCGGTCCGCCATGCGGACGGAACCTGCATCGCCGCCCTGTGGCCCAATGTCGTGCAGTCTGTCGCCCAAGGAAACATGTACCGTCTGACATGGTCCGGGGAACCCGCGTTCGCTTGCGAGGCTCTCTAGCCGCCCGCTTCTTTGCCTGCGCCAGACCGCGATTCGCCCGGCACCGCGCTTGAAATGACGTTCCCGTTCGGCCTGCTGCCTCCTGCAAAGGAGACAGCATGTCGGCAACCAGAATCCTGTGGGGCCAGATCCTCGCCGTGTTCACCCTGACGCTGGGCGGCATCTGGGCCGCTACGCAATGGACAGCTGCCGAGCTTGGATATCAGACCGAGCTTGGCCGGGCCTGGTTCACCGCTTTCGGCATGCCGGTCTACCCGCCCTATGCGATCTTCTGGTGGTGGTTCAGCTACGAGGCCTATGCCCCGCGCATATTCGAGACCGGCGGCATGATCGCAGCGTCGGGCGGGCTGATCTCGGTGGTGGTCGCGATCACCATGTCGGTGTGGCGCGCCCGTGAACAACGCAACAGCGCGACCTACGGCTCGGCGCGCTGGGCAACGCGCTCCGACATCGCCGATGCCGGCCTCCTCGCTGGCAAGGGCGTGGTGATCGGCCAGTGCGCCAATCTCTACTTGCGTCACGACGGGCCCGAACATGTGCTGTGCTTCGCGCCGACGCGCAGCGGCAAGGGCGTCGGCCTCGTCGTGCCGACACTGCTGACCTGGCCCCACTCGGCGGTCGTTCACGACATCAAGGGCGAGAACTGGGAACTGACCGCTGGTTTTCGCGCCAAGTTCAGCCGCGTCCTCCTGTTCGATCCGACCAACGCGGCCTCGGCCGCCTTTAACCCGTTGATGGAAGTGCGGCGCGGCGTCGGCGAAGTGCGCGACGTGCAGAACATCGCCGACGTGCTGGTCGATCCCGAAGGCTCGCTCGAGCGGCGCAACCACTGGGAAAAGACCAGCCATGCGCTACTGGTCGGCGCGATCCTCCACGTTCTCTATGCCGAAGAGGACAAGACGCTCGCAGGTGTCGCGTCCTTCCTTTCTGATCCGAAGCGGTCGATCGAGGCGACACTCGCCGCGATGATGCAGACGCCGCATCTGGGCGAGGACGGCGTTCATCCGGTCGTGGCGAGCGCCGCGCGCGAACTGCTCAACAAATCGGAGAACGAACGCTCTGGCGTGCTCTCGACCGCCATGTCGTTCCTAGGCCTGTACCGCGACCCCGTGATCGCCAGTGTTACGCGGCAGTGCGACTGGCGCATTGCCGACCTCGTCGATCCGAAGCGCCCGGCGACGCTTTACCTCGTCGTTCCGCCCTCGGACATCAGCCGGACCAAACCGCTCGTTCGCCTGATCCTCAACCAGCTGGGGCGCCGCCTCACGGAAGACCTCGAGGAAGGATCGGATCGCCGGCGCCTGCTCCTGATGCTCGACGAGTTTCCGGCGCTGGGCCGCCTCGACTTCTTTGAAAGCGCGCTCGCCTTCATGGCGGGCTACGGCATCAAGGCGTTCCTGATCGCGCAATCGCTCAACCAGATCGAAAAGGCCTACGGACAGAACAATGCCATCCTCGACAATTGTCATGTCCGCGTCTGCTTCGCCACCAACGACGAACGCACCGCCAAGCGCATCTCGGAGTCGCTCGGCACGGCCACCGAGCTGCGCGCGATGAAGAATTATGCCGGGCACCGCCTGTCGCCCTGGCTCGGGCACCTGATGGTATCCCGGACCGAAACCGCCCGGGCTCTGCTCACCCAGGGCGAGATCATGCAGCTGCCCGATACCGACGAGATCGTCATGCTCGCAGGTGCTCATCCGATCCGCGCGAAGAAGGCGCGCTATTATGCCGATCCGAGACTGAAGACGCGGATCGATCGGCCACCTGTCGTGAAGCAATCGGGCAACAGCACCCGGAGCGACGACTGGGGCGATGTAATCGCCTCGCCGAATGTCCGGCCCGATCCTGCGGCGGTGGTGGTCCCGGAAGAGGAGGAAGCATTAGACACCGCGGGCGAGGGCGGCATTCGCCGTGAGCCCGACTTGCCGGAACACGAGGACGTGTTGCCGCCCCGGTCACCGCCTCCCAACGAGTTTGATTTCACCGATCGGCGGGATGACGACGATGCCGTCAGAAACAGGCAGATTACGGACCGGATGCGCGCCAATGCGCGGCGGGCCGCGCTCGATCCCGGCGATGGGATCGATCTGTGAGAAAGGGCAACCGGATCAAGCACACCTTCCGGCTCCCGCCCGACCTGTCGCGGCAGCTGGCCGACTATGCGGGTCGCAAGCGGGTATCGCAGGCATCGGTGGTTGAAGCGGCGATCGCCTCGTTTCTTTCGCCTGACGGATCCGAGCGGATGGAGGCCGCATTCAGCCGGCGCCTCGACCGGATCACGCGGCAATTGCAGAAGCTCGATTATCATGTGGAAGTCGGCAACGAAGCCTTCGCGCTGTATCTTCGGACATGGCTCGCCGCCACGCCGCCGCCTGCAAGCCAGCCTTCGGCTGCGGTCCGGGCAGGCGTCGAGAAGCGGTTCGAGAATTTTGTCGAGGCGCTTGCCCGGCACATGGAGCGCGATACGCATCTGGCGGACGATCTGATACGGGTGGGCGAGCTTGGTGAGGACCATGGCTGAAGACGATCTCGGGACAGGAAAGATCGGTAGCGGCTTGGCGAAGTTCTCGTCGGCCGCGCCGTTTGAAGTTCCCGCTCGGCGGGTTTCGAAGAGCAGAGGGCGCTTGTTGGAGCCGGTCATCGCACCGTGCAGTATTGTAAGGGTGCAACCATTCCAGCAGCTTGCTAAGGATGAATCAATGCGCACCGATCTCGATCATCTTCCTCCCACCAAGCAGCGCGAACTGGAACGCGTCGTCGAGATTGTGTTCGACGAATTCGGCGATGCGCTGGCGCTTGCCAAACACGAGTGGAAGAAGAAGGCCCGGATCCTCAAGATCATCCTCTATGGCAGCTACGCGCGTGGGGGATGGGTCGACGAGCCCCACACCGCCAAGGGCTACCAGTCGGACTACGATCTGCTCATCATTGTCAACGACAAGCGGATCGCCGATCGCGTGGCCTATTGGCTCAAGCTCGAGGAGCGGCTCGACCGGGAACTGGCGATCACCGGTGCGCTGCGGACGCCTGTCAATTTCATCGTCCATACGCTGCAGGAAGTGAACGATGGCCTGGCGCATGGGCGCTACTTCTTCATGGATATCGCCAAGGACGGGATCGCGCTCTACCAGTGCGATGACACTGAACTCCACCAGCCCAAGCCCAAGACGCCCGAACAAGCGCTGGCGATGGCGCAGGAATATTTCGCCGAGTGGATGCCAGCTGCCCAGGGCAGAGTGAAGCTTGCTCTATACGCGATACAGGAAGGAATGAATAAACACGCTGCGTTCGAGTTTCATCAGGCAGTCGAGAGTCTGTATCACAGCGTCTTGCTGGTTTGTACCTTCTACACACCGCATAATCACAACCTCGGATTCCTGCGCACACAAGCCGAGCGCATCGATCCGCGCCTGACCTATATCTGGCCACGCGACACGAAGCGCGACCGCGCTCGCTTCGAGAAGCTCAAGGAAGCCTACGTCAAGGCACGCTACTCAAAGCACTACCGGATCACGAAGGAAGAACTCGAATGGCTGGGCAGGCAGGTCGAAGAACTCGGCCGCGTCGTTCACGAGATATGTTCGGAGCGCCTTGAGGCGCTACGCTGCGAGACGCTCTAGGGGTCTCTCTTCAAGGCTACATGTTGTCCGCTTTGCGCCCCCAAGGCGGTCATTCAGGATCCCGCTAGAACTGCCTGTAAGCGGCCATTTCAAATCAGTCGTCGGCCACGCGCTGATCGATAATATTCACGCTGATTCGAAGAGGCCGGTTCGGACCTATCGCCCATCAAGCGGATATAGACCTTCAAGCTTGGCAAAATTAGCCACCCCAGGTGCGGGCTGGCGCGGATGGCGCGTGGGTCTAACGGCCAATCCGCCGAGATCTCCTGCCGCATCAACAACCTTCGCAAGCCTGTCATCATCTATCCGGTAATAGACGAGCTTGGCATCCTTCCGGGTCTTAACGAGGCCCGCATTGCGAAGGACCGCTAGCTGCTGCGAAAGCGTCGGCTGGCCGATCTCGGCTGCGTCGTCGATCTCTCCGACATTGCGTTCCGTGCCGGAAAGCGCCTTCATGATCCGCAAACGCACGGGGTGCGCGAGAGCCTTCAAGGCATCGACCAAATCTTCGTCGGTCATCTCTTCGACCCTCGCTTGGTTTCCTTCATGAACCAGTCGGTCTGGCCTTTTGCGGAAAATACGGTGTCGAGCGAAGCATCGGGCTGAGCCAGCAATGCCTCGCCCGGCTTCCAGTTGGCAGGTGCCAATACGGGGCCATTGTCTACTGCCTGAAGCGCGTCGAGAGTCCGTAGCATTTCAGGCGTCGAGCGACCGACATTGGCAGGATAGCAGGTCATCGCACGGATCACCCCCTCGGGGTCGATGAAGAATGTCGTCCGCACTGTCGCGCTGTCGTTATCGTTCGGCGCGACCATCCCATAAGCGCGGCCGATTACGAGCGTGGGGTCCTCCACAATCGGAAAACGCACCTCGATATCGTAGCGATCGCGGATCAGTCGCAGCCAGGCGAAATGCGAGAACAGGCTATCGACAGAGAGCGCCATCAGCGCGCAATCGCGCTGCTCAAACTCGCCTGCTGACTCAGCCAGGGCCACGAACTCGGTCGTGCAAACGGGCGTGAAATCGGCCGGGTGCGAGAACAGGATCAACCACCGCCCCCGGTGATCCGAAAGGCGGACATCTCCTGTCGTGCTTCGCGCAGAAAAGTCCGGAGCTACATCTCCGATACGTAGTCCTGCGCAGGGTGCCTCTCGTTCGGCATCAGCTTTGATCATCTGTGTCATCCGACCTTCATACCACTTGACAGATCAATAGCAACACATATAAACGATTTATGTAAATGAATGGAGATCAAGCTATGGCTGACGATCAGAACCTCAAGAATGCCGCTTCTCAGATCGAACGTGCCCAGGCC
The DNA here is from genome assembly GCA_018828205.1 of Alphaproteobacteria bacterium. Taxonomy (GTDB): domain Bacteria; phylum Pseudomonadota; class Alphaproteobacteria; order Sphingomonadales; family Sphingomonadaceae; genus Qipengyuania. The sequence continues at coordinate 24,640 of JAHJWA010000245.1, read as the reverse complement.
GACAAATGCCTGCGCCCCTCGATTGCGGGATTTTTCGACGAAGCGACGAATACCGTCTCCTATGTCGTCCACGACCCCAAGACGGATGAAGCGGCGATCATCGACTCGGTGTTGGACTTCGAGGCGGCTTCCGGCCGGACCTCGAATGGCTCAGCAGACCGCATCATTGAGTATGTCACCTCGAATAACCTGAAAGTGATATGGCTTATTGAGACCCACGCCCACGCCGATCACATATCTGCCGCCCCTTATCTTCAGGAGCGGCTTGGCGGGAAGTTGGCTATCGGCCGCGATATCATCCGCGTGCAGGAAGTCTTCGGGAAACTCTTCAATGCGGGCACCGACTTCGAACGCGACGGATCGCAGTTCGACAAGCTGTTCGAGGATGGTGAGACCTTCAAGGTCGGCGAGCTCGAAGGTATCGCCCTCCATGTGCCCGGTCACACTCCCGCCGACATGGCTTTCATCATCGGCGACGCGGCCTTCGTCGGCGACACGATCTTCATGCCCGATTTCGGCACCGCACGCGCAGATTTCCCCGGCGGCGACGCAGGACAACTGTTCCGCTCGATACGCCGGCTGCTGTCGCTCCCGGACGAGACCCGGCTCTTCCTATGTCACGACTACAAGGCGCCGGGCCGCGACGAATATGCCTGGGAGACCACCGTCAAACAGCAGCGCGAGGAAAACGTGCATGTGAAGGATGGCGTGACCGAAGAGGACTTCGTCGCGATGCGAACCGACCGCGACAGGACGCTCTCGATGCCCAAGCTGATAATGCCTTCGGTGCAGGTGAACATCCGTGGTGGGCGACTGCCGGACCCGGAAGAGAATGGCGTCAGCTACATCAAGATTCCGGTCAACGCCGTATGACGTTGCCTGGTTTTCCTGAAGCCGCACCCCTCGCCGGACTGGCTGGCGGAGTGCTTATCGGCCTTGCCGCAGCGGTCATGCTGCTCGGCCTTGGCAGGATCGCTGGTGTTTCCGGCCTTGCTGCGAAGGCAGTCGGGCTCGGCGGCAGCGGCATTGCAAGGGGCGGCGCATGGATGTTCGTCATCGGCCTGCCTCTGGGTGCGCTGATCGTAATGCTGGCATCGGGTGGAATTGATGCCACCTTCGCAAACCCGGTTACGCTTGCGATTGCTGGACTGGTGGTGGGCATCGGGACACGTCTCGGCAGCGGCTGCACCAGCGGGCATGGGGTTTGCGGCGTGAGCCGCCTTTCCGGCCGCTCGATCGTCGCCACGCTCACGTTCATGGCTACCGGCATTGCCACGGTCGCGATCATGAATGCGCTCGGGCTGGAGGTGCTGTGATGCGGACCGCCTTTATCTCTTTGGTCACCGGAACTCTGTTCGGGGCGGGCCTTGCCCTCGGTGGCATGACCGATCCGGCGCGCGTGCGCGGTTTCCTTGACGTGTTTGGCGACTGGGATCCGACGCTTGCATTTGTCATGGGCGGTGCCGTCATTGTGATGGCGGTTGCTTGGCGACTGGTCCCGCGGATGGCCGAGCCCTTCGCTGCGAAAGAATTCCACCTCCCGACCAAATCCGATCTCACGCCACGCCTGGTGGGCGGCGCGGCTCTGTTCGGTATCGGCTGGGGAATCGCCGGACTCTGTCCGGGACCGGGCATCGCTGCGCTTGTAATCGAACCTGCATCTGCCGCGATATTCGTCGTCGCAATGCTCGCTGGCATGGCTGTTGTCCGACTTATGGAAGGAGCATCGTCATGAAGCTTACACAGGTAAGCGACACTTTCGCCGTCTCCCAACAGCTTGAACCCGGCGATCTGGCTGAACTGGCCGATGGTGGGTTTGGCACAGTAATTTGCAACAGGCCGGATGGCGAAGAGCCGAACCAGCCCACCGTCGCATCAATGCGAGAAGCAGCCGAAGCGGTTGGGTTGGCCTTCCATCATATCCCGGTCTCGGGTGGCGAATTTCCGCAGGTTGCGATCAAGGCCTTCGCCACGGTCCGCGAAGAAGCGGATGGCAAGGTGCTTGCCTTTTGCCGGACCGGGACGCGCTCCATTACGCTCGATGCACTCGCCAACGTCGAGAATGAAACCGCCGACGCGCGCATCGAACGCGCCGAGCGAGCAGGCTACGATTTGTCCGGTTTGCGCGACCGGCTTGGCGAATAACGAAAAGATACTGGAGAGTTTGTCATGGCCCGAAGCCTAAATCATGAAGTCGTCATCATCGGCGGAGGTTCGGCAGGAATTGCAACCGCATCTTCCATGCTGAAGCGGCGCCCATCGCTCGATATCGCGATCGTCGAGCCGAGCGAGGATCACTATTATCAGCCTGGCTGGACGATGGTCGGCGGAGGCGTCTTCGAAGCGCCAGCCACTAGGCGCACCACGGCGAGCGTGATGCCGAAACAGGCGACCTGGTTGAAACAGTCCGCCGCGTCTTTCCAGCCCGAAAACAATCAGGTCACGCTCAGCGACGGCGCGACAATTACCTACCGCCTTCTGATCGTCGCTCCGGGCATCCGGCTTGCCTGGGAAAAGATTGACGGTCTGGAGGAAACGCTCGGCAAGAACGGTGTTACCTCCAACTACCGCTACGATCTGGCGCCCTACACATGGGACCTCGTGCGCAACCTGAAATCGGGCCGCGCGATCTTCAGCCAGCCGCCGATGCCCATCAAGTGCGCAGGTGCGCCGCAGAAAGCGATGTATCTTTCATGCGATGCCTGGATGGAACGCGGTGTGCTCGACGATATTGACGTTGAATTCCGCAATGCCGGTGGCGTCCTGTTCGGGGTGAAGGAATACGTCCCGGCGCTAATGGAGTATGTCGAGAAATACGGAATCGACCTCAAACTCAACCAGACGCTCGTCGCGGTTGACGGCCCCAGCAAAAAGGCCGTCTTCAAGACCGAAGCCGGTGAGGAGACTGTCGAATTCGACATGCTTCACGCAGTGCCGCCGCAGGTTGCACCGCAATTCGTTGCCGACAGCCCGCTCGCCAACGCCGAAAGCGGCTTTGTCGATATCGACAAGTTCACGCTCCAGCACGTTCGTTATCCGAACGTTTTCGGCATCGGCGATGCCGGTTCCACACCCAATGCCAAGACGATGGCCGCTGCGCGTAAGCAGGCCCCGATCGTTGCAGTCAATGCGCTCGCCCAGCTCGATGCAAAGCAGCCTTGGGCCGACTACGACGGCTACGGCTCATGCCCGCTGACCGTCGAACGCGGAAAGATTGTGTTGGCCGAGTTCGGATATGACGGAAAGCTTCTCCCGAGCTTCCCGAAATGGGTTATCGACGGCACGCGACCGCGACGGCTCAGCTGGCTACTGAAATCGGAAGCTCTGCCCTGGGTCTACTGGAACGGCATGCTCAAGGGCCATGAGTGGCTGGCCAAACCGCAAATGAAGAAAGCTGCCTGATCGTGAGCGAGAGCAATCCAGAAGCGTCTGGCTTGCCGCGCAGGCACAAGCTCGGACTGGTGGCGCAATACCTGCCAATCCTCGAATGGGGCCGGACCTATAACGGTTCGGTCCTTACGAACGATCTCGTCGCGGCGATCATCGTAACGATCATGCTGATCCCGCAGAGCCTCGCCTATGCGCTGCTGGCGGGGCTGCCGCCGGTGGTGGGCCTCTACGCATCGATACTGCCGCTGGTTGCCTATGCGATCTTCGGCACCAGCCGCACCCTCGCGGTGGGGCCCGTGGCAGTGGTGTCGCTGATGACGGCAAGCGCAGCCGGAGCGGTCGCGGCTCAAGGCACCGCGCTTTATCTCGAAGCCGCAATCACGCTCGCCGCCTTGTCCGGCGTGATGCTGGCCCTGCTCGGCTTCCTGCGCATGGGCTTCCTCGCTAACTTGCTCTCGCATCCGGTCATCAGTGGGTTCATCACCGCCAGTGGCATCCTGATCGCGACGAGCCAATTGAAGCACATCCTCGGCGTCACGGCGGGTGGCGACAATTGGCCCGAAATGCTCGGCGGGCTCGCTTCTACGATCAACACGATCAATCCGTGGACCCTCGCAGTCGGTATTCCCGCAACGCTGTTCCTGTTCTGGGTGCGCAAGGGTTTGAAGCCAAATTTGGTCAAACTGGGCTTGACACCGCGTGCTGCCGACATTGCTGCCAAGGCGGGGCCGGTCGTCGCGGTGATCGCGACGATCTTGGCGGCAGTTGGCCTCGACCTCGAAGACCGCGGCGTAAACCTCGTAGGCGCAATCCCGCAAGGCCTACCTCCATTCGCCCTCCCATCCACCGATCTTGGCTTGATTGGGCAGTTGTGGGTTCCGGCACTGCTCATCTCCATCATCGGCTTTGTAGAAAGCGTATCGGTCGCGCAGACTCTTGCTGCGAAGCGCAGGCAGAGGATCGCGCCGAACCAGGAATTGATTGGCCTCGGCGCATCGAACATCGCCAGCGCCTTTTCCGGTGGCTACCCCGTCACGGGCGGCTTCGCTCGCTCGGTCGTAAATTTCGATGCCGGGGCCGAAACGCCAGCGGCCGGGGCCTACACAGCAGTCGGCATCGCACTTGCCGGCCTGTTCCTCACCCCGCTTCTATACAGCCTGCCCATCGCCACCTTGGCCGCCACGATTATCGTCGCAGTTCTCAGCCTCGTTGATCTTAAGACACCCGGACAACTTTGGAATTACTCCAAGGCGGATTTTGCCGCGCACATGGCGACGATAGCCATCACGCTTCTCGCGGGAGTCGAACTGGGCGTGATCGCCGGCGTGGGCGTCGGCTTGCTGCTTTACCTGTGGCGGGCCAGCCGCCCGCATGCAGCCATCGTCGGGCGCGTCCCCGAGACAGAGCATTTTCGCAATGTCGATCGGCACAAGGTCTTCACCGTGCCGCATGTCCTGTCGATCCGGATCGATGAGAGCCTGACCTACCTCAACGCGCGCTGGCTGGAGGAATACGTGTTGGAGGAAATTGCCGACCGACCCGACGTGCGCCATCTCATCCTGATGTGCAGCGCGGTCAACGAGATCGACGCCTCCGGCCTCGAAAGCCTCGAAGCGATCAATCACCGGATGATCGATGCGGGCATCGGCCTTCACCTGTCCGAAGTAAAGGGCCCGGTCATGGACCGTCTGAAGCGAACGCATTTCGTCGAGGAACTCAATGGACAGGTCTTTCTATCGCAGAACCGCGCCTTCCGGGAGCTCTCTGCTAATGGTGGTCCGCCTGTCGAGCCGATAGCAGACGCCGCGAGAGGGATGATCTGATGCCAGCGATTCCTAACAAGGAGGCGCGCTGCCGGGAGATCGAAGCTCTGATCGCAGCAGGGAAAGGTGTTTGCGAGAGTTGCCGCGAAATCGGGATCTCTGAAAAGACCTTTTACCGCTGGCGCACGGCACGCGCCGAAAAGCAAGACGGATAAAAAATGTTCGAACAGCTAGACGCCCTTCTGCTTGCTCGCATCCAGTTCGCCTTCACGGTAAGCTTTCACTTCATCTTTCCAGCATTTTCCATCGGACTTGCGAGCTACCTTGCAGTGCTCGAAGGGTTGTGGCTGAAGACCGGCAAGTCGATTTATCTCGACCTGTTCAAATACTGGCTGAAGATCTTCGCGATCGCCTTCGCGATGGGCGTCGTTTCCGGCATCGTGATGTCCTACCAGTTCGGCACCAACTGGTCGAAATTCTCTGACATAGCTGGTCCAGTGATCGGCCCGCTCATGGCTTACGAGGTGCTGACCGCGTTCTTCCTCGAAGCGGGCTTCCTCGGCGTCATGCTCTTTGGCATGAACAAAGTCGGCAAGAAGTTGCACTTCGCGGCGACGCTCATGGTAGCCATCGGCACCTTCATCAGCGCCTTCTGGATCCTGTCGGTCAACAGTTGGATGCAGACACCGGTTGGATATGAGATCGGCGCGAACGGGCAATACCTGCCAGGTGAAAGTTGGTGGGACATCGTGTTCAACCCGAGCTTTCCCTATCGCCTCGTCCACACGGTCATCGCCGCCTATCTAACAACCGCCTTTGTTGTCGGCGGGGTGGGTGCCTGGCATCTGCTGAAGGACCGGACCAACCTACACGCGCGCAAGATGTTCTCGATGGCGATGTGGATGGCGGCCATCGTTGCGCCGATCCAGATCTTTGCTGGCGACATGCACGGGCTCAATACGCTCGAGCACCAGCCTCAAAAGGTGATGGCGATGGAAGGTCATTATGAGAGCCATCCCAATGGAGCGCCACTGATTCTGTTCGGCATCCCGAACAGCGAGGAGAAGCGAGTCGATTACGCGATTGAGATACCCAAGGCGTCATCGCTCATTCTCAAGCATGACCTGAATGCTCCCCTTGCCGGGCTGGACACGATTCCTGATGACGAGGAACCGCCGGTCGGCATCGTGTTCTGGTCATTCCGCATCATGGTCGGGATCGGTTTTGCCATGCTTGGTATTGGCGCTTGGAGCTTGTTCGCTCGCTTCCGTAAGAAACTCTACGACTGGCCGCTATTGCACAAGGCCGCACTGGTCATGGCGCCAAGCGGATTCATTGCTGTCCTCGCAGGATGGATTACGACCGAGGTCGGCAGGCAGCCCTACGTGATCTATAATCTGCTGCGAACGGCTGATGCGGCAAGCCCGCTGGATGCTCCTGCAGTCGCAGCCTCGCTTCTCGCCTTCGTGATCGTCTACTTCGTCGTCTTCGGCGCAGGCGTCTGGTATATCCTGCACCTCATGCACAAGCCACCGCATGCAGGCGAATACGGCGTCAAGCGCGGGGACACCGGGCCGATCCGGACCGCTGGTATCACGCCAGGCCCGTCCCAGAACCCGGGTGATCCCGATACACTTCCGCGGGATCACGAGGAGGCGACCGATGGACGTTAACGTGGACCTGACGACGATCTGGGCGTTCATCATCGCCTTCGCCGTCTTCGCCTACGTGGTAATGGACGGGTTCGACCTTGGCATCGGCATCCTTTTTCCGACGTTCGATGTCGGGCCGGAGCGCGATCGGGCAATGAACTCGATCGCGCCTGTGTGGGATGGCAACGAAACTTGGCTTGTCTTGGGCGGCGGCGGCCTTTTTGCCGCCTTCCCGCTGGCCTACGCCGTCATCCTTCCGGCCACTTATCCGCTGATCATCGCCATGCTGCTTGGGTTGGTGTTCCGGGGCGTGGCGTTCGAATATCGCTGGCGCGATCCAGGGCACCGGCGATACTGGGATGCGGCTTTTACCGGCGGTTCGCTGGTGGCAGCGATGGCGCAGGGCATGACTCTGGGCGCACTGTTACAAGGCATCGAAGTCGTCGACCGATCCTATGCGGGAAGCTGGTTCGACTGGTTCACTCCCTACACATTGCTGACCGGTCTAGGCACGGTGGCCGGTTACGCATTGCTCGGCGCGACATGGCTCGTTTGGAAACTGGAAGGTGACAGCCAGCACCATGCGCGTTCACTCGCCAAAAAAGCAGCTTGGTCAACTCTCGTCCTGATGGGCGGTGTTAGCCTCTATAACGTGTTTTTGAATGCAGAATATGCCGAACGCTGGCTAACTGCACCGGAAATCTACTTCGCAGCGCCGGTTCCCATTCTCACCGCTGTGATCGCCATTGCGCTGCTGAGAGCTCTCTCTGTGGACAGGCACAGCAAGCCGTTCTGGCTCAGCATCGCGCTCTTCTTCTTTGGCATGGCTGGCCTAGGGGTCACAATGTGGCCTTACGTCGTGCCGCCGGGTCTTACGATCTGGGACGCCGCCGCACCCGAACGCAGCCAGATATTCATGTTGGTGGGCGTGGCAATCACTATGCCGCTCATCATTGCCTACACTGCATGGGCCTACTGGGTTTTCCGCGGCAAAGTGGCAGACGAAGGATATCACTGATGGGTGATTCCCAAGATATTCCGCTTTGGCAGCGGCTCGGTTGGATGGCCGCGATCTGGTTAGCCAGTGTAACTGTGCTGGGCCTGGTCGCTTACATAATCAGGTTCTGGCTGAAAGTTTGACCAAAGCTCGTTCAAGGAACTTCATGCTTACATAGGAGCGTAAACTGTTATGGCTCACGCTCGGATAATCAACGTCAATTCAGGACATTTCCCCTATTATTGATTTATAATTTAATGCAATCGATAATTTGAATTGGTTGATCTAGCTGCAACGCTCTATTTAGGACACACCAACCCCAAGGAAGGAAATCTGCATGAGCCTGCACATTGGTGATACCGCCCCGGACTTTACCGTCGACACCCAGAATGGTGAGATCAGCCTGCACGATTGGGCTGGCGACAGCTGGGTATTCTTCTTCAGTCACCCGGCCGACTTCACGCCCGTCTGCACCACAGAGATGGGCCGCACCGCCCAGCTCGCCAGCGAGTTCGACAAGCGCAACGTAAAGCCTCTCGGCCTCTCTACCGACACGGCCGAAGAACACGCCAAGTGGATCGAGGACGTGAACGACACCCAAAACACGAACCTCGTGTTCCCGATCGTCGCCGATGCCGATCTGAAGATCGCAAAACTCTATGACATGATCCATCCGGACCAGAGCGAGACGGCTGCAGTGCGGTCAGTATTCATCATCGACCCGAACAAGAAGATCCGGCTCACGATGACCTACCCGATGAGCGTAGGCCGTAATTTCGACGAAATTCTGCGAGCGATCGACGCCCTGCAATTCAGCGACAAGCATGGCGTGGCCACTCCAGCCGATTGGCGCGAAGGCAAGGAGGCAATCATTCCCCCGTCGGTTTCCGATGAGGATGCAAAAACCCGCTTCCCGCAAGGGTTCACCACCCTTCGGCCCTACCTACGCACGGTAAAAATCGATTGAGCGAAATACCTCATCGAATTTCTAGAAGCGGGATCGGTTCGCGCCGATCCCGCTTTTTCCAAATGAAGGAGGCACTATGCTGCTCGAGAAAATCAAGACGCCGGGACTGTCCCACCTATCCTACCTGATCGGTTCGGGCGGCAAGGCGGCCGTCATCGATCCGCGCCGTGATTGCGAATGCTATGTCGAAATGGCGCGCGCTGAAGGGCTGGAGATCACCCATATTTTCGAGACCCACCGTAACGAGGATCTCGTATCGGGCGCGCCTGTCCTGAAAGAATTGACCGGCGCGCGCGTCCTGCATGGTCCCAACGCAGACGGCACGGTCGAATATGCCGAGACTGTGCATGAAGGCGATGAGTTCGAGATCGGCCAGATGAAAATCAGGGTTCTGGAAACGCCGGGTCACACCGACGATCACCTTGCATTCGTGCTGCACGATACCGCCTATCCCGATGGCCCGGTCGGCGTATTCACCGGAGACGCTCTATTCGTCGGCGACGTCGGTCGCACGGACTTCTATCCTGATCGCAAGCGCGAAGTGGCAGGCCTTCTCTACGATTCCCTGGAGAAGATCCTGGCCCTCGGAGATCGGGTCATTCTCTATCCGGCACACGGGGCAGGCTCGGTCTGCGGCTCGGGCATGGCGGAGCGGGAATTTTCGACACTCGGCCATGAGCGCGCAAACAACCCGCGCCTGCAGTTCGGGAGCCGGGATGCCTTCATCGATTTCAAGCTGGAGGAAAACCACTACCAGCCACCCTATTTCCGATTGATGGAAAGGCTGAACCTAGAAGGCGGGGAGCCAGCGCCTCGCGTAATGCGGCCCAGGCGCCTGTCCTTGTCGGAGCTTGGCAACATCGACGCAGATCACCTCGTCGATGTGCGCGAACCACTTGCCTTCGCGTCTGGCCATCTGCCCGGAGCGATGAACCTGCCGGTGGGCATGATCTCGGCATTCGCGGGATGGTTCATACGTGAGGGCGAGAGCGTCGTGCTCGTCGCTTCGGATGAGGACCAGCTGGCAGCTGCCATGACGCATCTCGTGCGGATCGCGCTCGACAATATCCAGGGCGGCTATGTCGGCGTCGTTCCCGCAGCTGCCAAAGGCAAGTCAATGCGAACCATCCCCATGGTCGGGACCGACGAAGTCGAACGACGACTGGAAAGCGACGAAGGTGGCTGGTCGCTACTTGATGTGAGGGATGCGGACGAACGCGCAGAAGGCGCTATCGAAGGCTCCCAGCATATCTACGTGGGCGAACTCAACGAGCAATATCGCGACCTTGATCCGGGACAGCACTACACGTTGATGTGCGCCAGCGGAATGCGTGCCACGGTCGCTGCCGGCTGGCTTGCGAGCCGCGGCTTCGAAAAGCTGGACGTCTATCTTGGCTCCATGGGTGCGTGGAAAGCGGCACATGGCTGAACCGGATCAGGCAGCCTTCTGGGATGAGCGCTATGCGACGGACGAATATCTGTTCGGGACTGCACCGAACGCATTCCTCGCGCGCGAGGTGCATCGCCTGGCTCCCGGGTCGAAGGTCCTGGCGATCGCCGATGGCGAAGGGCGAAACAGCGTGTTCCTGGCCCAGCATGGACATCGCGTCGTCGCGACCGACGTTTCGGAAAGGGCGCTCGATAAAGCGCGAGCTCTCGCTGAGCGGCGTGGCGTCGAAGTCGAATATCGGCGGGTAGATCTCGCCGGATGGGAATGGCCCGAAAGCGCTTTCGATGCCGTAGTCGGCATCTTCATCCAGTTTGCCGGCCCGGAATTACGAGAGCAAATGTTCGAAGGCATACACCGCTCGCTGAAACCAGGCGGCTTGCTGCTGCTGGAAGGCTACCGCGAAGAACAGCTGGTCTACGGGACAGGCGGGCCGCCTAATATCGAGAATCTTTACACGGAGGACGGTCTACGCCGCGCCTTTTCGGCGTGGGAAATCGAATTGCTGGAGGCCTACGACGCCGAGATCGACGAAGGGCGTGGCCATTCGGGCAAGTCGGCGCTGATCGACCTGATCGCTCGCAAGCGCAACGCGTGACCGGCTTATGCTCACGAGTGAATAGAGGATGTGAAATGGACAATATTGGCCCGAGTCATTGGCAACGTGTCTATGCCGAGAAGGCGTCCTCGGAAGTCAGCTGGTTCCAGTCCGTTCCAACCCTCTCGCTCGAAGCGTTAGAACGGTTCGGCGCAGCGCCTGGGTCATCTGTGATCGATATTGGAGGCGGCACCTCCACTCTGGTGGATGCCCTTGTCGACAGCGGCTGGGAAGACATCACCGTGCTCGACATTGCTCCCTCGGCGTTGGATCAGACACGGGCCCGGCTCGGCAGTGTGGCAGATCGGATCGATTGGGTAGTTGCCGACATGACGGATTGGGTTCCTGCCCGCGTTTATGACGTTTGGCACGATCGCGCGGTGTTCCATTTTCTTGTCCAACCGGACCAGCGGGCAGCTTATCGGCAGGCCTTGCTTCGGGGCCTGACTCCAAATGGCCTCGTCCTGATCGCGACATTTGCACCAGACGGGCCGGAAAAGTGCAGCGGCTTGCCGATCATTCGTTACGACTCCGAAAAGCTTGCAGCCGAAATGCCGGCGTCGTTCGAACTGCTGGAAACCTGGCGCGAAACCCATATCACGCCCTGGGGCACTTCGCAGGCATTCTGCTGGTGCGCCTTTCGCGGTCCGGCGCAATAGTGTCTAGACGGGTGATCGCGTGCCGAAAGCATGATCCCGGCACGCGGTCCGATCAAAGATCGACCGCATAGCGCGATCGGGAATATCCCCTCGGCCATGCTGGCAAACTCAGCCGGTGAAACCAGCCCACTGGACCTGAGCAAGGCGGAAAGCTCCAGGCCCGAGTGGTCAATGGTTGGGTAGCAGTGCAACTGCTTGAATGCCGAGGGCATAAGCTCTGCTTAAGATCATGCGCCTTTTGAGGCTTTATGAAGGATCGAACCGAGTAAGATTATCGCGCCGCCAACGTCGGACCGATGGTGGCGCTGGTGCGCACGGCGCTCGCCAAACCACTTAGCTATGTAGTGCTCGCGATCGTCATCGCGGCTGCGGGGCTGCTGTCGGTCGCACGCACGCCCGTCGATATTTTTCCCCGTATCGGCGTGCCGATGAGCATCTACGACGAAGCGCCCATGCCGTGGACACTACGCCTGACCTGGGACGGCATCGCCATTCACAGAGGATCGGAAATGGAGAATGGCAATGTCAGCCACGGCTGTGTGGTGGCGCCAGATCCGTTCATGGGACAGGCTTTTTGCTATTACCGCCAAGGGCGACAAGGTCATCATCACCGATGGTATATTTATAGGCCTCGGCGATTCGACTAGGCAGTGACTGGTCTTTCTAGCCTAAACGAGGGCTCCACATTAACACGGAAGCCGCCTTCAGTCTGCTCGAAAGAAAGTATCATGCGCGGCTTGAGCGCCGCGGCCGCGATGGCCAGTCCCAGCCCGCTGCCCGGCAGATTGGTTGCCGAACCACGCGAAAAGGGCTCCAGCATCGCCGCAGCGTCTTCAGGCGATATGCCGCCACCCTCATCTGTGACCGCGAAGCCCTCTCGCTCGGCGTCGATCGTAACCATACCGGGCTTCGGTCCATGCAATGCTGCATTTTCAACAAGATTACGCAATGCGATGATCAGGGCTTCTTGCGGTATGGGCACTTGCTGCGCTCGTGCCGCATCGGTGATGACCAGCCTTACGTCGCGCCGCTCCAATAGGTGTGCCAGTTCCTCCTGCACGATTTCGGCGGCGGGGCCGACGACGGCGGTTTCGCCGAGGGACGAGCTCTTCGCATCATGTCTCGACCATTCGAGAAGCTGACGGACAAGTCGCGCAGTTCGGTCGACAGATTGCCGGATGCGTTCGAGTGCGCGCTCACGGGTTTCGTCCTCTCTCGCGCGCAGCGCAATGTCTGCATGGGTCCGCAAACCCGCCAGCGGCGTCAGCATCTCGTGCGCCGCACTCGCCATAAACCGCTTCTCGCCGCTCCGCAGCTGCTCGATTCGCGAGAACAGCTGGTCAATTTCCTGCGTCAGTGCCGCCAATTCGCGCGGCACTGGATTAACTTCGAGCGGACTCTGGTCGTCGGGTTCGCGAGCCGCGATCGCCTCAGCGATCCGCCGCACCGGGCCAAGTCCACGTCCAACGCCGATCCAAAGAAGGAAAGCCAGCGCAATAAGGCCGACCATCGCGGGAACTAACAGACCTTGCACTAAGCCGGTGATGAGTTGCCGCCGCACGGCCAACGTATCGCCGACCATGATCGTAACTCCCGTATCGGGCGCGACATGAGTGTAGACACGCCAGGCGACGCCTTCGACCACCGGCTCGCTGAATCCGCGCTTGCCCGCCGATAGGGCTTGCGTCGGCGCTCCTTCGGAAATGCCGAGTAGATTGCCGGACACAGACCAGATCTGGCATGATAGCTGCCGCTCGTAGGATGGCAGCGGGATTGGTGCGGGACGCACGGTATTGGTCGACGAGGCGCCGTCCGCATAACCAAGCGAAGCGACCATCACTGCCGCCTCACGAAGTCTTGCATCGAGCACTCGCTCGACATTGTCTCGCGCGCTCAGGGCGGTCCAAGCCGCCGCCAGTGACCACACCAGAGCAGTCGCTGCAACGATCAGCAGGAAAAGGCGGAGGCGTAGCGACGTCATCCGCCTTGCTCCGAACTGATCCGATAACCGAGCCCTCGCACCGTTTCGATCACGTCAGGGCCGAGTTTTGCTCGCAGTTTGTGGATATGCACTTCGACTGCGTTCGAGCCGACCTCTTCATTCCAACCGTAGATCGCCTCTTCGATCTGCGCGCGCGAGACGATATGGTCAGGATACCGAGTGAGCGCTTCCAACACTGAGTATTCACGCCGGGAGAGATATACTGTTTCGCCCTTGGCGCAGACACGGCGTGTAGCCGGATCGATCTCCAGCGTCCCGAGGCGTATCGTCGGATCCGCACGTCCACGGTCACGGCGTGTCAAAGCCCGCAGCCTCGCGGCGAGTTCGCCAAGATCGAACGGCTTGCCGAGATAATCGTCTGCGCCGAGGTCCAAGCCCTCTATCCGGTCTTCGGTCATATTACGCGCGGTCAACAACAGAACCGGTGTCGAGCGGCTCGCGAGGCGCCATTCGCGCAGCAATTCAAGGCCGGAGCCATCGGGCAAGCCGATATCGAGCACGATGACGTCATGCGCGAAGCTCGCCACCGCTTCGCGCGCATCGGCACAATTCGCTACCGCATCGACCGTATGGCCTTCCAGTGCGAGCCCTTCGAAGAGCCCGTCACGCAGCACATCGTCGTCCTCAATGACCAGAATACGCATATCGCAACCTTCTCGGCCTTTGAGCTTAGCGCAGGCTTAAGGTGCCCGTAAGCTTGGTTTTCTAGCGACCTCGGGATTCTTGGAGGCCCTTTTCGAATGCTTCGTCACTACCTGTTAGGACTCACAGCCACTATTCTGATGTATTCCACGGCACATGCGCAGGAGCGTGCCGTAGCTGTGCCATCCTTTGGCAATATTGCGCCGATCGATGGCTCCGCGGAGCAGCCCGATCCTGATCTGCGTTACAGGGTCGTCTTCAGCATCACGGAAGCAGCCCCCCCGGGCGAGGTCAATCGCTCGCTCGAAAAGGTAGCGCGCTATCTGAACCTGCTTGCATCAGGTGGCGTCCTTCCAGAGGCGGCCAACATCGTTGCGGTGGTTCACGGACCTGCGACGCCAATCGTTGCGAATATCTCCAATAACCCCAATCTCTCGCTGATTGCCGCGCTACAAGACGCCGGCGTAACGATAGCGATTTGCAGTCAGGCAATGCACCGTGCGCAGTTGAACGCCGACGATCTCGCGCCAAACGTGCGGATAGATGCCTCGGCGCTCACGACGCTTACGAATTTGCAACTGCGCGGTTGGGCAGTCGTTTACGACTAGCCCGCTCCACTTTGGACGTAAGCGCCATTTAAGATTGGTCCGCGATTTGCCCTGCTCATGGACGGCGTAGTCAATCTCGGCCCTTTGGCTCTGGCCACCGATCGCCTGCTCGCGGTTGCCCTGCTGATCGGGTTTATGTTCGCGATGGATCGCATTCTTCCGCGCGAAGGTGCGAGCGCGGTTCCGGCCACTGGGCTTGCGATCGTTGGAGGGCTTATTGCAGCGCGGATTGCCTACGTAGCCCAGCATGGCGATGCGTTCGCGCATGACTGGTGGTCGTCCCTAGCCTTCTGGCAGGGCGGCTTCTCCGCTTGGGCAGGACTGATCGTGGCGGCAGCAATACTCGCTTGGCGGATGAGACCGGTCGCGGCGATGGGCAAGGGACTGGCGACGGTCGCAGTGTTCGGCGCAGTGTGGTTCGCAGCCTCAGCGTTGCTGCGCCCCGATCCGCGACCATTGCCGGACTTGCCGCAACTGGAGCGCCTTGGCGGATCGCCCGTGACACCGGAAGATCTGACAGGACAACCTTTCGTCGTGAACCTTTGGGCGACCTGGTGCCCGCCTTGCCGCCGCGAGCTGCCAATGCTGGCTGATATGGCCGCAACCTCGGACATCCCGATCCTCCTCGTCAATCAGGGCGAGGAGCCACGCGCCATTCAAGATTATCTGCTCGCGAACCGGGTTTCCCCCGCCGCGGTCGTGCTCGACCGGTCCTCTGCGATGATGCGTGCATTGGAGAATACCGCGCTGCCGGCAACACTCTTTGTCGATGAGTCCGGCCAAGTGGTCGCGACGCATGTCGGCGAGATTTCGCGTGCGGCGATGACCGCTCAGATGGATGAACTACGAGGAGAATGATAATGGCTCGATGGCCCCTGATAACTGCGATTTCGGCGCTGATGCTGGGCGGTGCCGCGATCGTCTATGCCCAGACTACCGCCGGCGATGGATCGTCCTCCGGCGCGCCCCACGGACAGCAAGAGCGCGATCTTGCCGCCAGCGAGGAAGCAATGGCTGCGCGCGCTGCCATCGCCGACGATCCAATCGCGCCCAAACTCGAACCGGCGGATTACGATGTGACGGTGGTGTTCTACACCGATTACCAATGTCCCTTCTGTCGAAAGGTGCATCCGGAGCTAAACCGATTGGCTGAAGAAGATGGACGCGTGCGCGTCGTCTATCGGGATTTGCCGCTATTCGGTGCAGCGTCGGAGGAGTCGGCACGTGCGGCAATCGCATCGCAATGGCAGGGCAAGCATGCTGAGTTCAACGATGCATTGATGCAGACACAGGGCAAGCTTGACTCCGACAAGATTCGCGCCGCCGCCGATCGCGCCGGCGTCGACTGGACGCAGCTACAGCGCGATCTGGAAGCACGCCGATCCGAAATAGATGAACTGATCGGACGCACGAAAATGCAGGCGGCACAGATGGGTCTGCAGGGCACGCCAGCACTCCTGATTGGGCCATATATGGTTCCAGGCGCGATCAACTTCGAGGGTCTAACCGAGGCTGTAGCGCTGGCTCGGGAGTTCAATGCCGAGACCAAGGGTGGCTAACCGATGACTATCGCGCCCCGTCTCCTCGCTTTCCTCGCCTCGCTTTTGATCGGGCTCGCAGCGTTCCTACCGCTTTCCGTAGCGGCGCAAAATGCACGCCATGTCGAAGCCTCGATGGCGTTCGAGACGCTCAAGCCAGCGGCGGGTGATGAGGTTACGGTCGCAATCCGAATGGTGCCCGAGACAGGCTGGCACGGCTACTGGTCTAATCCGGGTGAGGCCGGCCTACCGGTGGAAGCACGTTGGCAAGCGCCTACCGGGGTCACCTTTACTCCGCTGCGCCATCCGGCACCGCATCTGCTCGACGTTCAGGGGATCGCCAGTTACGTCCACGAAGGGCCGTTTACACTGCTTGCGACAATGCGCATGCCTGAAGGCCTGGCTCGTGGCGCGAAGCTGCCGGTGCGCGTTGCGCTGAATTGGCTTGTGTGTTCCGATACGCTGTGCGTGCCCGAAAGCGCGAACTTGGCCGCCGATCTGACCGTAGGCAATGGAGCGCCCGATACTGCCGGAGCCAAAATAGTGGCGGCGGCCGAACGCGCGATGCCAAGACCGCTGCGAGGCACGCGTTACTGGCGCGACGGGTCGGACTGGGTTTTCTCACTTCCGGTCGCGCAAGAGCCGTCCGCGCATCTCTTCCCGATCGATGACGGCTGGTTCGATGCGGCGTCAGCCCAGCGATCGAGCACCGAAGACGGCCGCGGACTTATTCGCATAAAAGCCAAAGGTGACGCGCCGAGCGGCAGTTTCCGCGGCGTTCTTGCGAACAGTAGTGGCTCCCGTTCTTTCACCGCTGATCGTGCAACTCCGCCATCCGATGCCGCGGCAGCGTTTGCGCCCGCTTCTGCGATGACTCCACAGATCGGCGTTGAAGCGAGCACCGACACGGCAGTCGCTACCGGGATATCCTTTGAGAGCGCACAGATAGACACCCAGCAAGTCTCCGTCGAGCCACCCAAGCCATCTGCGGGCGTATCTGGCGACGTTATCCGGATCGCGCTGTTGGGCGCGCTGGCCGGCGGATTGCTACTGAATCTGATGCCATGCGTGTTCCCTATCCTCAGCCTTAAGGCGCTATCGCTCGCTAAGAGTGGGGCAAGCAGGCGCGCCGCGCGGATCGAGGGGCTGGGTTACGCTGGTGGCGCGATCTTCACCGCGCTGCTCCTCGGCGGCCTGCTCATTGGCCTTCGCGCAATCGGGATGGAGATTGGCTGGTCGTTCCAGCTCCAGTCTCCTGGCGTGATCCTCGTGTTGCTCGTGCTCACTGGCACCATCGCGCTCAACCTCGCAGGGCTGTTCGAATTGCCCTTGCCGGCCTTCGCTGCGCGCGGTGGGCACAGTGGGGGATGGATTGGCGGCTTCTCGACCGGTGCGCTGGCCGCGGTCATCGCCATGCCATGCAGCGGACCATTCATGGCCGGGGCGCTCGGTGCGGCGCTGGTGCTGCCCGCGCCGATCGCGCTGGGCGTGTTTGCGATGCTGGGCCTCGGCATGGCGCTACCCTTCCTCGCCATCGCGTTCATCCCCGCGATTCAGCGACGCCTGCCCAAACCGGGCCAATGGATGGACACGCTGCGCAAGGTTCTGTCGATTCCGATGTTTGCGACTGCGCTAGCACTCGCTTGGTTGCTCGGTCGGCAGACCGGGGTGGACGGAATGGCGCTGGGCCTAGTCGTTGCGGCGTTGTTCGCCGTATCTCTGTGGTGGTTCGGCCTGCGCCAGCGCAGCGGGGTCGTCGGATGGCCGACACTCGTCCCGGCCGCGCTCGCGCTGGTCGCCTTGATTGCGGTCGGAATCCCGGAGGCTCCGTCCGCAACCGCGACGGATGACATCAAGCGCCATGCGGGGCACGAGCCGTTCAGCGAGGCGCGTTTGGCTCAGCTGCGCGCAGCAGGCACGCCGGTGTTCGTTGACTTCACCGCCGACTGGTGCCTGATCTGCAAGGTCAATGAGAGCGTTGCGATCCACACCGATGCGACGCGCGAGGCGTTTGCAGAGGCTGGCATTGTGACACTGACTGGCGATTGGACCCGTCAAGATCCGGCTATCACGCGTTTCCTCGCCCAGCATGACCGGAATTCAATTCCATTCTACATATTTTACGCGCCAGGCGCAGAGCCGGAAATTCTCCCGCAAGTGCTCTCCGCGACTATACTCGCCGAGAAGGCAAGAGCTTTACCGACGCCTTTAGCGCGGACCGATCAATGAAGATGTGTCATCTCTCAGTGCCTCAAGCGTTGCTGCCTCAGGACTTTCATATGCTTTCGCAGGAGCGCGGCCCTGCTGCTCCGAGCACACATTTGTTGTTTGCGAATGTGGCATCTGAAGGCAATTTGCGTGCCCAACTACGAACTGCCAGCCGAAGCCTCGACCCCGGCTGGCATCACTATCAGACAATTGCGCTCGAGCGGGTCTAGAGCTGATTTCCAATTGTCGCATTTTCGCGGCTCGAACGCCAATAGCTGCCAGTCCGCTACCGGCCCATTTACGGTCGCCGACATGTTGCAGTATGCTCAAAGCGTGGTTGATATCCTGGATCCGGCCTCGCGCTCCGTCCGAATGAGCAAGATTAAGGCGAAGGATACGAAACCCGAACTTCGGGTCCGCCGGTTGGTCCATCGCCTGGGTTATCGCTATCGTCTACATCGTAGATCACTTCCGGGCACCCCTGACCTTGTCTTCGGCCCTCGCAGGAAAGTCATCTTCGTTAATGGATGCTTTTGGCATCGGCACGACGATCCGGATTGCAAACTAGCGCGTCTTCCAAAGTCACGGCTGGATTTTTGGGTTCCCAAGCTGGAGGCCAACAAGGCACGAGATCGACGGAATGTGCTTGATC
Source organism: Alphaproteobacteria bacterium (assembly GCA_018828205.1). Classification (GTDB taxonomy): domain Bacteria; phylum Pseudomonadota; class Alphaproteobacteria; order Sphingomonadales; family Sphingomonadaceae; genus Qipengyuania. The sequence goes on along the minus strand of JAHJWA010000245.1, from coordinate 5,517 downwards.
TGCGGAAACTTGGTTGGGATGTCTTGGTAATCTGGGAGTGCCAAACTAGGAACGATGACACGATGGAACGACTAGTCACTCAGTTTCTGGACCACACGTCGTGAAGGCAATCGAGCTTTTCGCGGGCGCTGGTGGCCTTGGCATCGGTATCGGCCGGGCTGGATTCAGGCCCGAGCGCATTGTCGAGTGGGAGCCCAATTGTCAGCGGACCCTTCTGGCCAACCGTCGCGCACGCCAGCGCGACACAAAGGGATGGCCGTTGGATATCGAGAGCGATGTCCGTGACGCGGACTTCACCGCGCATGAGGGGAGAGTCGAGCTGATTTCCGGAGGGCCGCCCTGCCAACCTTTCTCCGTTGGAGGTCGCCATCTGGCGCATGCCGACAGGCGCGACATGTTCCCGGAAGCGGTGAGGGCCGTGCGCGAGGCGAAGCCAAGAACCTTCATCTTCGAGAATGTGCGGGGCCTCACCCGGGAGCGGTTCAGCTCCTATTACGAGTACATCAAGCTGCAGATGCAATACCCTGAGCTCGTGGCGAAGGGCGAGGAAGACTGGTCCGCCCATCTCCGCAGGCTGGAGCGGCACCATACCGGCTCTCGCGCGGACCGAGGCCTTGAGTACAGCCTTGTCGCCGAGGTGCTGAATGCGGCCGATTACGGTGTGCCCCAAAAGAGGCATCGAGTCTTCTTCGTGGGCTTCCGTAAGGACAAGGCGATCGAATGGTCGTTCCCGGAAGCGACGCATTCGCAAGATGCCTTGCTTTGGGAACAGGCGCATGGCCAGTATTTCGATCGCCATGGGGTTCCCAGGCGGGAAAGGTGGTGCAATGCCGAGCGCATTAGGGCGCGAGCGGAAAGAATGACCGAACGACCAACTGCCCTGCCGTGGGTCACAGTACGGGACGCGCTTGCCACCCTGCCCGATCCAGAACATGGAATTGGAGACAGTCCGAGGCTGACAGGGCATCGGTTCCAGCCAGGCGCCAAAAGCTACCCCGGACATACCGGCAGCCCCCTGGATGACGCCGCGAAGGCCTTGAAGGCGGGCGTGCACGGCGTCCCGGGTGGCGAGAACATGCTTGCGCGCGCGGATGGATCGGTACGATATTTCACGGTGCGGGAAAGTGCGCGCCTCCAGACCTTCCCCGACAGTTATCGGATCGAGGGCGTTTGGTCGGAAGCGATGCGGCAGCTTGGCAACGCGGTACCGGTCACCCTGGCCGAGCGTGTAGCTCGCAGCGTCGCCGTCGCGCTCGAAAACTCCGACACCACCAAGCAATAGACATGGCCCGCAATCCGTCCGTTACGAAGGCGAGCACCATACTCGCGGAGATCGAGGAACTGCTCGCCGCTACCGAGGCCGATGGTCTGACGAATCCCGCGCGCAGGCAGCTGGTTAACCGGGTCGATGACATGCGCGACCGGCTGGAGCGTTTGACGCGCAAGATCGACCCCAACGAGTTGCCCGACGCATTCTTCGATCCAGCGGAACCTAGCCTTATCGGCAACTTCGTGGCCCTCGCTCTTGTCGCTCAGGACAGGAAGAGTCTGGGTGAGCTGGGGCGCTTTTATGGCTCGGGTGTCTACGCGATCTACTACACGGGCGATAATTCGCTCTACGCGCCCATTAGCGGCAGCGAGACGCCCATTTATGTTGGCAAGGCGGACCCAAAGGGAAATCCGAAGACCGCGATCGATCAGGGCACGAAACTCGCCGATCGACTCAATGAGCATCGTCGCAACATCGAGAAGGTCGATGGTATCGCGATCGAGGACTTCGATTGCCGGGCGCTGGCGGTCCAGACAGGGTATCAGGCGGCCGCCGAGAGCCATCTCATCCGAATGTTTCGTCCCATCTGGAACAACGAGACTGGCATTCTTTACGGGCTCGGCAAGCACGGCGATGCGGCAACCACTCGGGCGAATAACAAATCACCGTTCGACACCGTCCATCCCGGTCGCAAATGGGCCGAGGGCAACCCAGAAAACCAGACTGTCGCGGAAATAGAGGAGAAGGTGCGCCAGCACTTCGCGGATGCGACGATTTTCTCCGACAGGAACGCCGTGCTGCAGGCATTCGTGGATAATATCCGGCGAGAGGATCGGCTCGACAGCGACGATGAGGCGGCACGTCCAGAACCGTCCGACTGAGATGGTGTTGAAGATTCGCACGAGCGGTCAAACTGCGGTTTCGCTCGGCGGACTGGGCGTTCAGTCATCACCCGGAGACTTGACCTTGTGCGTTTCCTTTCGTCATCTTCCCGCGAACACCTTTGCACAGGTTGTTTTCGAACTTTCCCTCATCCGCGAACCGGCCATGTCGCTATCAGATTATCGGGCTCCGAGGCGAACCAGGCGTAGCTGCCCCCAGCAAGCCTGCCCGTGGCTTCCCCGGGGAGAGCCTTTTCGCGATCAACAAAGGCCGCTACCAGAGCGACATTCCGCGACGCGAAACCTGCCTGGTCGGCGATCTTTATCAAGGCTGTCTCGCGCGCATCATCGATGGCCCTATCGGAAAGGCCGATATCCACGCATACGAGGAGCGGATGGGCCGGCCCAATATCGACCAGGATAATGTACGGCAGAGCTACGTCGGCTGGAAAAATCAGTCCTAGCGTTTTAAGGAGTTCCACGCCGTCGGTGATCGCCTCGTTGCAAGATTGTCTACAGAAAATGACGCTCGGCTTGGCAAGAAATGTGGGGGCAAAGGCCTCGATCACCGCCTTGGAGATATCGGTACGCGTGCCAGCGGTCATTCGCCGCGTCTCGCCGTTCGGGAACCTCACAAGTGTGTATGTCTGTTGAGGTGCATTGCAGGAGGCGGACGCCGATTTTCGTGTCAAACTTGATCGCAAAGTTCTCTCCTTACGCTTGTTTCTTGCGAGTGTGACGCAGTCAGGCACTGAACTACCTGTTGCCATTGTGTTCTCAATGCAATCCTGTTCTCATAGATAAAATGCAGCCGGGTTTCGGGAGGACACGCACCTGGTCGGCCCGCCGGTCAGCCTTCTTGCGCTGGGGTCACCGGATGCGGCTCGCTACGCCCGGCTTACCTTTTCCGCGCTGCCGTTCGACACCTGCCACTTCCTGTTGCGGTGCCCTGAAATCCTGTCTTCTTGATGTGCCTCAGAACGCGACCGGCCGTCGGTCGCGGTGTTCCGAGGCCTGGCATGAGCGTAGTTCCGATCCGATCCGAAGCATTGTCGCGCGGCGCGCGCATGCTGCGTACCGCTCTGGGCGGGGAGATCGCGGCCTGGCTTGAAGACCCGTCGGTGATCGAGGTCATGCTCAACCCGGACGGACGCCTCTGGATCGATCGGCTGGGCGAAGGCCTTGCGGCCACCGAGCGGACGATGAGCGCTGCCGACGGGGAGCGGATCGTCCGTCTGGTGGCGCACCATGTGGGAGCCGAAGTGCATGGCGGAGCGCCGCGCGTCTCCGCCGAATTGCCCGAAGGCGGAGAACGTTTCGAAGGTTTGCTGCCGCCCGTTGTGGCTGCGCCAAGCTTTGCCATTCGCAAGCCCGCTGTCGCCGTGTTCACGCTCGACGATTATGTCGCGGCGGGGGGGATGTCTTCCAGCCAAGCCGAGGCGCTCTCTGCCGCGGTTGCCGTGCGCAGGAATATCCTCGTCGCCGGTGGCACATCGACTGGCAAGACGACTCTCACGAACGCCCTGCTTGCCGAGGTCGCTTCCTCGACCGACCGCGTGGTCCTGATCGAGGACACGCGCGAGCTCCAGTGCGCTGCCCCCAATCTCGTGTCGCTGCGGACCAAGGACGGCGTGGCTTCGCTGTCCGATCTCGTTCGTTCGGCGCTGCGGTTGCGGCCCGATCGCATCCCCATCGGCGAGGTGCGCGGCGCGGAAGCACTCGATCTGCTGAAAGCATGGGGCACCGGTCATCCCGGCGGGATCGGCACGATCCACGCCGGAACCGCGCTCGGCACGCTGAGACGGCTCGAGCAGCTGATCCAGGAGAGCGTGGTGACCGTGCCGCGCGCTCTCATCGCCGAGACCATCGACGTGATCGCGGTGCTGGTGCGCGACGGTACGGTACGGCGGCTTGCCGAACTGGCCGAGGTCCGCCCGCTCGATGCGCGGGGCAATTATGTGCTCGCGCCCCTTTGCCCAATCCAAGGAGATTCCCTGTGACCCACACTCTGTTACGGGCGCGCCCGCGCCTGCCTGCCTTGATTGTCTGTGGCATTGTCGCACTGGCAGTCGCCGCTCCAGCGCACGCCGCCGGCTCATCGATGCCGTGGGAGGCGCCGCTGCAGGCGATCCTGGAATCGATCCAGGGACCGGTTGCCAAGATCGTCGCTGTGATCATCATTATCGCGACCGGGCTGGCGCTCGCCTTCGGCGATACCTCGGGCGGCTTCCGGCGACTGATCCAGATCGTCTTCGGCTTGTCGATCGCCTTTGCCGCCTCGTCCTTCTTCCTGTCGTTCTTTTCGTTCGGCGGCGGAGCTCTGGTCTGATGGAAGACGGTGCATCCGGCCTGCCGCACGGCTTCGCCGTCCCGGTCCACCGGGCCCTGATCGAGCATATCCTGCTCGGCGGAGCGCCGCGCGGTCTCGCCATCGCCAATGCGACCCTGGCCGGTGCGATCGGGGTCGGCTTGCAGCTGTGGGTCGCTGGCGTTGCCGTCTTCGCTGCCGGGCACGTGATCGCGGTCTGGGCCGCGCGGCGCGATCCGCAGTTCGTCGACGTCGCGCGGCGGCACCTGCGCTTTCCCGCACATTTCGAGGTCTGACGGATGTTCTCGCTTCGCGAATATCGGAACAACGCCGACCGGCTCAGCGACTTCCTGCCCTGGGCCGCGCTGGTGGCGCCGGGTATCGTCCTCAACAAGGACGGCAGTTTCCAGCGCACCGCACGCTTCCGAGGCCCGGACCTCGACAGCGCAACCCCTGCCGAGCTCGTTGCCACGACTGCGCGGCTAAACAGCGCGCTGCGCCGGCTGGGATCGGGCTGGGCCATCTTCGTCGAGGCCGTGCGTCGTCCCGCGCTGGGCTATCCAGTGTGCGACTTTCCCGATCCGGCGTCCGCCCTCGTCGAGCGCGAGCGCGCGGAGCAGTTTGCCGAGGAAGGCGTGCATTTCGAAAGCCGCTATTTCCTTACATTCGTGTGGCTTCCGCCCGTCGAAGACGGCGCGCGCGCCGAAAGCTGGCTCTACGAAGGCAAGACGCACAAGGGCGTGAACCCGCGCGAACTGCGCGATGGATTTGCCGATCGCACCGACCGGCTGCTCCGGCTGTTCGAAGGGTTCTTTCCCGAGATAGCCTGGCTCGATGACGGCGAGACGCTGACCTATCTGCACGGCTGCATCTCAACGCGCGGGCAGGAGGTGCGCGTCCCCGAAACGCCGATGCATCTCGATGCGCTGCTCGCCGACCAGCCGCTTGCCGGCGGTCTGGAGCCGCGCCTCGGCACGGCGCATCTGCGCACCCTGACCGTGGTCGGCTTTCCGAGTGCCACCTTTCCCGGCCTGCTCGACGAGTTGAACGCGCAAGGG
>JAHJWA010000244.1 GCA_018828205.1 Alphaproteobacteria bacterium | reverse complement strand
ATGAGCGTGATCGTGGCGCGCGCGCTGCCCGATGTCCGCGACGGGTTGAAGCCGGTCTACCGCCGGATCCTCTTCGCCAGCCAGGAAGGCGGCTTCGTCGCCGGCCGGCCCTATCGCAAGAGCGCCAAGATTGTCGGCGACGTGATGGGCAACTACCACCCGCACGGCGATTCCGCGATCTACGAAGCCTTGGCGCGAATGACGCAGGACTGGTCGCTGCGGGTGCCGCTGATCGACGGTCAGGGCAATTTCGGCTCGATGGATCCCGATCCGCCCGCCTCGATGCGCTACACCGAAGCGCGGCTGGCGCGCGTCGCCAACATGCTGCTCGACGATCTCGACAAGGACACGGTCGATTTCGCGGACAATTACGACGGTTCGCGGCGCGAACCCACCGTGCTTCCGGCGCGATTCCCCAATCTGCTGGTCAACGGCGCGGGCGGGATCGCGGTCGGCATGGCGACCAACATCCCGCCGCACAATCTGGGCGAGGTCATCGACGGCTGTTTCGCCTATATCGACAATCCGGCGATCACCTCGGAAGAGCTGTTCGAGATCATCCCCGGACCCGATTTCCCCACCGCGCCGCTGATCCTCGGCCGGGCGGGCGCCAAGGCCGCCTACACCACCGGGCGTGGCTCGATCCTGATGCGCGCGCGCCACGAGATCGAGGCGACCCGCGGCGCCAAGAGCGAGGGCCGCCAGTCGATCGTCCTCACCTCGATCCCGTTCCAGGTCGGCAAGTCCGGGCTGGTGGAGAAGATCGCCGATGCCGCCAAGGACAAGCGCATCGAGGGCATTTCCGACATCCGCGATGAAAGCTCGCGCGAAGGCATGCGCGTGGTCGTCGATCTCAAGCGCGATGCCTCCCCCGAGGTCGTGCTCAACCAGATCTGGCGCTACACCCCGGCGCAGTCGAGCTTCCCCGCCAACATGCTCGCGATCCGCGGCGGCCGGCCCGAGACGCTGGCGCTGCGCGACATCATCCAGGCCTTCATCTCCTTCCGCGAAGAGGTCATCACCCGGCGCACCAAGTTCGAGCTCAACAAGGCGCGCGACCGCGCGCACATGTTGCTCGGCCTGGTTGTCGCGGTGTCCAATCTCGACGAGGTGGTCGCGATCATCCGCGGCGCCTCCACCCCTGCCGAGGCGCGCGCCAAGCTGCTGGTGCGCGAATGGCCGATCGGCAACATCGCGCAATACATCCGGTTGATCGAGGCGATCGAGCCCGACGCCGAGCAGGAGGGCGGCACCTACCGCCTCTCCGAGCGCCAGGTGAAGGCGATCCTCGACTTGCGGCTCCACCGCCTCACCGCGCTGGGTCGCGACGAGATCGGCGGCGAGCTCAAGGTGCTGGCCGATGCGATCGAGGAATATCTCTCGATCCTCGCCGATAGGGTCAAGCTCTACGGCGTGCTGCGCGACGAGCTGCAGGAGGTCCGCGATCTCTACGCCACCCCGCGCGTCACCGAGATCGCTCCCGCCTGGGACGGGCTCGAGGACGAGGATTTGATCGAGCGCGACGAGATGGTCGTGACCGTCACCCACGACGGCTATATCAAGCGCACCCCGCTCTCGACCTTCCGCGCGCAGGCGCGCGGCGGCAAGGGCCGCGCCGGCATGGCCACCAAGGACGAGGATGCCGTGGTCGAACTCTTCGTCACTTCGACCCACAACCCCGTGCTTTTCTTCACCAACACCGGCCGGGTCTACCGCCTCAAGGTGTGGAAGCTGCCCGAGGGCGGGCCGCAGACCAAGGGTCGTCCGATGGTCAATCTGCTGCCGCTGGGAGACGAGGAACGCGTCACCAACGTGCTCCCGCTGCCCGAGGACGAAAACGAATGGAGCGCGCTCAACATCGTTTTCGCCACCGAGCAGGGCATGGTGCGGCGCAATTCCATGGATGCCTTCACCAACATCCCCTCCAACGGCAAATACGCCATGGGCTTCGTCGAAGGCAGCGGCGACCGGCTGATCGGGGTCAAGCTGCTGTCCGAAGGCCAGGAAGTCTTCCTCGCCTCCGACGCGGGCAAGGCGATCCGCTTCGCCGCCTCCGATGCGCGCGAAACCAAGAGCCGCACCGGGATCGGGGTCCGCGGCATGACCCTGCGCAAGGACGCCAAGGTCGTCTCGATGGCGGTGCTCGAAGCGCATCGCTACGGCCCCGAGCAGCGCGAGGCCTATCTGCGCGCCGCCGCCTGGAAGAACAACGAGGCCGAAGCCACCCTGGCTGCGGAAGAAGCGGCCGAAATGGCGGAGAAGGAGGAGTTCATCCTCACGCTCACCGCCAATGGTTATGGCAAGATCTCCTCGGCCTATGAATACCGCACCATCGGCCGCGGCGGACAGGGGCTCACCAATATCGGCGAGCCCTCGAGCAACCCCGACCGCAACGGACCGGTGGTGGCCAGCTTCCCGGTGAGCCATGGTTCGCAGCTGATGCTGGTGACCGATCAGGCCAAGCT
>JAHJWA010000243.1 GCA_018828205.1 Alphaproteobacteria bacterium | reverse complement strand
TCATACCAGGCTTCGACCGGGCCGTTGAGCTTGATCGTCAGCGGATTGCCCTTGCGATCCATGGTCTTGCCCGCCTGGACGCGGATCCAACCCTCGGAAATGCAGAACTCGTCGACATTAGTGCGCACAGCACCCTTGAAGCGAATTCCGACGCCGCGCTTGAGCAGCTCGGCCACGAAGAACTCGCTCCGCGGATTGACCGAAAGACGGTCGGGCGGAACGTCGCCGGCCCTGGCGTCGTTGGCGGTGTTGTCGGCGGTGTCGGTGGGGGCTGTTTCGCTCATGCCGCGCCCCTAAGACGCGGCGCGGGGTCCCGCAAGACCAATCGCCTTGCGGGACCGCTGCGGCTGCGGTCCAAATTTAATTCCGCAGCGCGAATCCGGGACCTATATCTCGTCGGGATTGGCCCCGGGATTGTCGGTGTCGGGCTGCACGGGCTCGATCTCGTCGGGCTCGCGCATGGGCTCTTCCAGCGGCGGGTTGTCGATGGGCAGCTCGCTCGGTGCGCCGGGATCGATCGTGTCGGGGGACGGGTCGGGTTGGGTGGCCATGCTTGTCTTCCTCAGTCGGGGGGCAGGAGGGGAGCGGAGCGCATTGCGCGGCGCGAATTTTCGCCCGCATCGTCGGGTCTTTCTGAATCGATCTCGCTGTCATCGGTGCGATGGCCGAGCGGCTCGCCCTCGGTCTCGCCATCCTGTTCCATCTCCGCCGCGGTTTTGGCGTCGACGTCTGGATCGATCACGGGCGGGGTCTTGGGGTTGGCGTAATCGGCCATCGGGCACCTTCCTTTGCCTATCAACGGCGGACCGGCCCGTGCCGTTCCAACCATCCATCGCCGCGCTTGCCCTTTTTGACGCATCCGATTAGAGGCACGCGCCTACACGCGCGGCGTGGCCGCCGTCGCGCGGCTTCGTTCGGGTTGCGGGCGTGGCGGAATTGGTAGACGCGCTGGTTTTAGGTACCAGTATCGAAAGATGTGGGGGTTCGAGTCCCTTCGCCCGCACCAGCCGCCCTCCGGCAGCCTCTCGCCCAGCACCGGTTAGACCCATTCAAGAGTACCCATACATGCAGATCATCGAGACGACCAACGAAGGCCTCAAGCGCGGCTACAAGCTGACGGTCCCCGCCAAAGACATCGACGCGAAGGTTTCCGCCGAGGTCAAGAAGCTCGCCCCGCAGGTTCGCATGCCCGGCTTCCGCCCCGGCAAGGTGCCCGCCAATCTGGTGCGCAAGATGCACGGCGAGCAGATGCATGCGCAGGTCATGAACGACACGATTCGCGAATCGGTCGACAATCTGATGCGCGAGAAGCAGCTGCGCCCCGCGATGCAGCCCAAGATCGATCTCGACGAGAGCTATGAGCAGGGCAAGGACGTCGAACTGACGGTCGAGCTCGAAATCCTGCCCAAGGTCGACGCTCCCGACCTCGAAGGCCTGAAGCTGGAAAAGCTGATCGTGCCGGTGACCGACGAGCAGGTCGACGAGGCGGTCGGCCAGCTGGCCGCGAACAACAAGAGCTACAAGGATGCGCCCAAGTCGAAGAAGGCCGGTGATGGCGACCAGCTGATCATCGATTTCGTCGGCAGCATCGACGGTGTCGAATTCGAAGGCGGCAAGGCCGAAGGCGCGCCGCTGGTGATCGGCTCGGGCCAGTTCATCCCCGGCTTCGAAGAGCAGCTTACCGGCGTCAAGACCGGCGAAGAGAAGATCATCACGGTCACTTTCCCCGAAGATTATCAGGCCACGCACCTGGCGGGCAAGGCGGCGCAGTTCGCCGTCACCGTCCAGCAGGTGAAGGTCGAGGACGAGACCAAGGCCGACGACGAGTTCGCCAAGAACCTGGGGCTCGAGAGCATTGACAAGCTCAAGGAACTGCTCCGCGGTCAGCTCGAGCAGGAGACCGCCGGTCTCACCCGTACGCAGATGAAGCGCGCGCTGCTCGACCAGCTGGCCTCGGGCCATGATTTCCCCGTGCCGCAGGGCATGGTCGACGCCGAGTTCGAGCAGATCTGGGCGCAGCTCCAGCAGGAGGCCTCGCAGTCCGACGATCCCGCCGAAGCGATGAAGGAAATCGAGGCCGAGAAGGACGATTACCGCCACATCGCCGAACGCCGCGTGCGTCTGGGCCTGCTGCTGTCGGAGATCGGCCAGAGCAACGGCGTCGAGGTCAGCGGTCAGGAAATGTCGATGCTGATCCAGCAGGCGGCGCAGCAATACCGCGCCGAGGACCGCGAGCGCTTTATCCAGTACGTCCAGCAGGAGCCGATGGCTGCTGCCCAGCTGCGCGCACCGCTGTATGAGGACAAGGTCGTCGATTTCCTGTTCGACAAGGCCGAAGT
>JAHJWA010000242.1 GCA_018828205.1 Alphaproteobacteria bacterium | reverse complement strand
CCTGCGCGGCCGCGCGGTCGCGCCCGGGACCCGGCTCGCCTGATCCGCATGCCCCGTTTCGCGCTCACTCTCGAATTCGACGGCGGCCCCTTCTTCGGCTTCCAGCGCCAGAAGGACGGGCCCAGCATCCAGCGCTCGGTCGAGGCCGCGATCCACGGCGTCACCGGGCAGCAGGTCGCGCTGCACAGCGCCGGCCGGACCGACGCCGGGGTGCATGCGGTGGCGATGCGCTGCCATTGCGATATCGACACCGCGCTCACGCCCTTCCGGCTGACGGGCGCGATCAACGCGCATCTGCGCCCCGATCCGATCGCGGTGACTCATTGCGTGGAGGTTCCGGACGACTGGCACGCGCGCTTTGCCTGTACCGAGCGGCGCTATCTCTATCGCATCGTGAACCGCCGCCCGCCGCTGACGCTGGACCGCGAACGAGCCTGGCAGATCGTCCCCGAGGTCGATGCCCGCGCGATGCACCGCGCCGCGCAATTGCTCGTCGGACTGCATGATTTCACCACCTTCCGTTCGGCGCATTGTCAGTCCCAAAGCCCGGTCAAGACGCTCGACCGGCTCGATGTCGAGCGCCAAGGCGAGGAGATCCACGTCCACGCCGCGGCGCGCAGTTTCCTCCACCATCAGGTGCGCTCGATGGTCGGCTGCCTGGCGCTGGTGGGCATGGGCCGCTGGAGCGAGCAAAGGCTTGTCGGCGCGCTCGAAGCGCGCGACCGGCAGCGACTGGGGTTGAATGCCCCCCCCCACGGCCTCTACTTCATGGAAGCCATCTATCCCGACCAGACCGCCGAACAGACGAACGATACCCCACAGGAGAGAAACCGATGACCACGACAGGCAAGCAGATCTTCACCACGCTCGCGAGCGACGGCACGTTGACCGTCGAACTGGCCGAAAGCACCTTCCCCGACCCCACGGGCAATCAGGTGCTGGTCAATATGGAGGCGGCGCCGATCAACCCTTCCGATCTCGCGCTGCTGACCGGCCCGGCGGATCTCGAGAACGCGGAATATTCCCCCGGCAAGCTCGTCGCGCGGATGCCCGAGCCGTTCAACACCGGCTCCAAGGGCCGCCACGGCCAGCGGCTGCCGGTCGGCAATGAAGGCGCGGGTACGGTAGTCGCGACCGGCGATGGCGAGATGGCCAAGGCGCTGATGGGCCAGCGGGTCGCCTGCGTCCCCGGCACCGCCTTCTCCGAATACGCCATCGCCGAGGCGACCATGTGCCTGCCGCTGGGCGATATCTCCGCCGAAGACGGTGCCAGCGCCTTCGTCAACCCGATGACCGCGCTGGGCTTCGTCGAGACCGCACGCGCCGAAGGGCACAAGGCGATCGTCCATTCCGCCGCCGCTTCCAATCTGGGCCAGATGCTCAACCGCATCTGCCAGGAAGACGGGATGCAGCTGGTCAACATCGTCCGCAAGCGCGAGCAGGTCGAGCTGCTCAAGTCGCAGGGCGCAGAACATGTCGTCAATTCCTCGGACGAGGATTTCATGGCCCAGCTGCGCAGCGCGATCGACGCGACCGACGCCTACCTCGGCTTCGACCCGATCGGCGGCGGGCAGACGGTCGATCACTGCCTGAAAGCGATGGAGCAGGTCGCGGTGTCCAAGATGACCGAGTTCAACCGTTATGGTTCGAACCAGGACAAGAAGATGTATATCTACGGACGGCTCGATATGGGCCCCACGGTGCTGACCCCGGCCTACGGCTTCGGCTTTACGGTGTCGGGCTGGCTGCTGACGCCGTTCCTGCAGCAGGCGGGGATGGAAACCGTGGTGCGGATGCGCAAGCGCGTGCTCGACAACCTCACCACCACCTTCGCCAGCAAGTACAAGCGCAAGGTCAATCTGGAAGAGATGCTGACCAAGAACGCGGTGCTCGACTATCGCGCGATGAAGACCGGCGAAAAGTACCTGGTCGTGCCCAACGGCTAACGCCTGATGAGTTTGGGTTGACCCGCCTTCTTGCTCCTCCCCCTTGAGGGGGAGGTTGGGTGGGGGTGTACCGCGCCGATGGCCGGGACGCGCGCCTGCGGCGCGCTCCCCCACCCCCGGCCCCTCCCCAAGGGGAGGGGAGATGGTATGGTAACCCGGCCTGGGATTGTCGATATCGGGTCCCTGCCGCTGCGGGGACCCGGTTGTCAGCCTCCGTCGAAGGCGCGCTGGATGCCTGCGCGGTCGCTTTCACCGTTCGCGATCAGCAATTGCAGCAGGATCCGCGCCTTGGCCGGATTGAGCGCCCGCGAAGCGACGAAGCCGTTCGTGGCATCGCCGGGCTCGGCATCGACCAGCCCCTCGTCGGCGCGGCTGGCGCGGACGACCTGCAACCCTTGCGCGCAGCGGCGGACCAGTTCGCGGCGCGCCGCCTCGGGCATATTGCCCTCGCCCACCCCCGCCACCACCACGCCGCGCGTCCCGGGACCGATGCAGCGCGCCACCGCCTCGCCGCAAAGACCGGAATATGCGGCGATAATCGCGACCTCCGGCAGCGCCTCCACCCAGTCGTATTGCGCTTCGCTCCCGACCCGCCACGGCGCGCCGAACCATTCGAGCGAGGACGGCGTCACCAGCCCGACCGATTCGCGCGGGAAGCCGCGAAAGGCCTCGGTCCCGCGGGTCCGCACCTTGCGGACGTCGCGCGCGCCGAAAATCCGGTCGCCCATCACCACCAGCACCCCGCGTCCTGCGGCCTCGGCATCGCCCGCGACGCGCATGGCGTTGGCGAAATTGCGCAGGCCGTCATAGCCCACCGCGTCGGCAGGCCGCATCGCGCCGACCATGACGACCGGCTTGTGCGCGGGCAGCGTGAGATCGAGCAGGAAGGCGGTTTCCTCCAGCGTGTCGGTGCCATGGGTGATGACCACGCCGTCGCATTCGGGATCGTCCAGCGCCGCGCGCGCCGCGCGGTGGAGGTCGTTCCAGACCTGCTGGCCGATATCCGCCGAATCGATATTGGCGATCTGCTGCGCGGTGAGTTCCGCCGCCAGCCCGAGCCCGGCGACATCCTCAAGATAGTCCTCGATCGCGATCTGGCCGGCGTTGTAATCGCTGGCGGTCGCCGAGCCGGCGATCCCGGCGATCGTGCCGCCGGTGGCGAGTACGGTAAGCTTCACGGTCATCGTCGCCGCGCCTAGCCGGGCGAAGCGCACGGCGGCAATTGATTTTGCACCCGGGGCCGCTATGTGGGCAGCCCGTGGGGCGCTTAGCTCAGTTGGTAGAGCATCTCGTTTACACCGAGAGGGTCGGCGGTTCGAGCCCGTCAGCGCCCACCACGAACATCCCCACGACCCGGACCTGTCTGCGCCGCTATTGCGCCGCAACGGCCTCGTCGATCGCCGCGCGGATCTCGGGCGCCGACCAGTCCAGCTCGCCCGCCACGCGCCAGACCTCGCGGCCCGCGCCGTCGTAGAGCACGGTGGTCGGCAGGGCCTCGGCCAGCGCCATCGAGAGCTGGGTTTCGGGATCGATCCAGGGCTCGAGATGCTCCAGACCGGTCTCCTCGAAGAACGGCTGGACCTTTTCGGTCTGCAGGTCCTGGCTCGCCGCGATCACGGTCAGATCCTCGCCGTAATCCCCCGCCAGCTCGTCGAGCAGCGGCATTTCCTTGACGCAAGGGGCGCACCAGGTGGCCCAGAGGTTGAGCAGCACCGGCCCGCCCTGCAGCGCGCCGAGATTGAGAACGCGGCCTGCAGGATCGACCAGATTGACCGCGGGCATCAGCGCGCCCGCCTGACTGCGGTCGATTTCTCCCGATGCCACGGCGCCCGAGCTTTCTTGCGCCCCCTCGGGCGCTCCCCTATCGCAGCCGGCCAGGCCGAGACCGGCGATGAGGATGGTGGCAAGAGTGAGCGAGACGCGGGACAAGCAGGCTTCCAATACGATGTGGGGAGGCAGGTTCGCCGAAGGGCCTAGCGCGATCATGCGCGAAATCAACGCCTCGATCCCCTTCGACAAGGCGCTGTGGCGGCAGGATATCGCGGGCAGCCGCGCGCATGTCGCGATGCTGGCGGCGGAGGATATTGTCAGCGCGGCGGACGCGAAGGCGATCGACGCGGGCCTCCAGACCATCGCCGCCGAATACGAGCGCGACGGGGTGCCCGAGGACTGGGACCTGGAAGACATCCACATGACGGTGGAATCGCGGCTGGCCGAACTGGTCGGTCCGGTGGCGGGCCGGCTGCACACCGCGCGCAGCCGCAACGATCAGGTGGCGACCGATTTCAAACTGTGGATGCGCGAGGCGATGCTGCGCGCCGAGGCCGGGATCGCAGCGCTCCAGCATGCGCTGGTCACCCGCGCCGGCGAGCATGCCGACACGATCATGCCCGGCTTCACCCATCTCCAGACCGCTCAGCCGGTCACGCTGGGGCACCATCTGCTCGCCTATTACGAGATGGCGCGCCGCGACCGCAGCCGCTTTGCCGATGCCCGCGTGCGGATGGACGAATGCCCGCTCGGCAGCGCGGCGCTGGCCGGGACCGGCTTCCCGATCGACCGCGAGGCGACCTCCCGCGCGCTGGGCTTCGCCCGCCCGACCCGCAACAGCCTCGATGCGGTGTCCGACCGCGATTTTGCGATGGATTACCTCGCCGCCGCGAGCCAGTGCGCGATCCATCTCTCGCGGCTGGCGGAGGAACTGATCATCTGGGCGAGCCAGCCCTTCGGCTTTGTGCGCATGCCCGACACGCTCTCCACCGGCAGCTCGATCATGCCGCAGAAGAAGAACCCCGACGCCGCCGAGCTGGTGCGCGGCCATGCCGGGCGAATCGTGGGCTGCGCGACCGCGCTGATGGTGACGATGAAGGGGCTGCCGCTGGCCTATTCCAAGGACATGCAGGACGACAAGCCGCCGGTGTTCGAGGCCGCCGGCCTGCTCGACCTGTGCCTTGCCGCCGCTGCCGGAATGGTGGCGGACAGCCGCTTCGAGGTCGCGCGGATGCGGCAGGCGGCCGAGCTCGGCTATGCCACCGCGACCGATCTCGCCGACTGGCTGGTGCGCGAGGCCGACATTCCCTTCCGCGAGGCGCATCACATCACCGGCGCCGCAGTGCGGCTCGCCGAAGGCCGCGGGGTCGCTCTCGATGCGCTGTCGCTCGATGAACTCGCCGCCATCGATTCGCGCATCGACGAGCGGGTCTTCGCGGCGCTCTCGATCGATGCCTCGGTCGCCGCGCGCGCCTCCTATGGCGGGACCGCGCCCGATCAGGTACGGCAGCGCGTGGCCGAAGCCCGCAGCGAATTGGGGATCGACGAATGACGCGCACACTCGCCGCCATCGGTGCGCTGCTGGCGCTGGGCGCCTGCGGGCAGCAGGCGGCGCTGACGCCCGCCCCGGGCGCCACGCTCCCCGTCGCGCCCTATGGCAGCTCGATCCCGCCCGACGCCGAGGAACTGCTCGCGCTCGATCCGCAGGCCGCCCCCGAGCGCAGCGTCGAACTGCGGCGCCGTTCGGAGGAGCGCCAGGACGATCCCTTCGACCTGCCGCCCGAATAGCTCGCCGCCGGTTAGCTTGCTGCCCGGAAAGCACAGATAACTCGACTTGGGCGCGCCATCGCGGCATGCGGCGCCGCGATGGATCATTTCACTCTCCGCGACGGCGTGCTCCACGCCGAAAACGTCCCGCTCCCGGCGATCGCCGAGGCGGTCGGCACCCCCGTCTATGTCTATTCGCGCGCCACGATCGAGCGCCACGCCGCGGTGTTCCGCGAGGCGCTGGCGCCGCTCGACAATCCGCACATCGCCTTCGCGGTGAAGGCCAATCCCAATCTCGCGGTGCTGCGCGTGCTCGCGCGGCAGGGCTATGGCGCGGATGTGGTCTCGGGCGGCGAGTTGATCCGTGCGCTGGTCGCCGGGATGAAGCCCGAGGACATCGTCTTCTCGGGCGTCGGCAAGACCCATGCCGAGCTCGAACAGGGGCTGCGCGAGGATATCGGCCAGTTCAACATCGAAAGCGAGGAAGAGGGCTACGAGCTCGCGGCGATCGCGCGCCGCGCGGGCAAACTCGCGCGCTGCGCGCTGCGCGTGAACCCCGATGTCGATGCGCGCACGCATGAGAAGATCTCGACCGGCAAGAGCGAGAACAAGTTCGGCGTCCCGCTCGACCGCGCCGTAGAGATCTACACCGCGCTCGCGGGCGAGGACAGGCTCGATATGCGCGGCATCGCGGTGCATATCGGCAGCCAGCTTGCCAGCCTCGAACCGCTCGAGACCGCCTTCGGCAAGGTCGGCGCGCTGATCGCGGAATTGCGCGGAGCCGGCTGCAAGGTCACCCATGCCGATCTCGGCGGCGGGCTCGGCGTCCCCTATCGCGCGGGCGAGGTGCTCCCGGCTCCGGCCGAATACGGCGCCATGGTCGCGCGGGTGACCAAGGACTGGGACGTCCGGCTGATGTTCGAGCCCGGAAGGGTGATCGCGGGCAATGCCGGCGTGCTGCTGACCCGCGTGGTGCGGGTCAAGCGCGGGCTGACGCATCCCTTCGTGGTGGTCGATGCGGCGATGAACGATCTCGCGCGCCCCGCGCTCTACGGCGCCTGGCACGATTTCGACGCGGTCGCACCCAGCGGCGAGCGCACCACCGCGCATATCGTCGGCCCGATCTGCGAGACCGGCGACACCTTTGCGATGGACCGCGAATGCGATGCGCTGACCGCGGGCGATCTCGCGGTGTTCCGCACCGCGGGCGCCTATGGCGCGACCATGGCCTCGTCCTACAATTCGCGCGGCTTCGTCGCCGAGGTGCTGGTCGATGGCGACCGCTTCGCCGTGGTCGCCGACCGGATCGCGCCCAGCGCCATCATGGATGCCGAGCGCATGCCCGACTGGCTCGAATGAACAGCCTGCCGCTCTTCCACCGGATCGCGGGCACAAAGGTGGTGCTGGTCGGCAACGGCGCGATGGCCGAGGCCAAGCAGCGGCTGGTCGAGCGCGCCGGCGGCGAAATCTGCAGCGAGGCCGAAGCGCATCACGCGCGGCTGGCTTTCGTCGCGCTGGAGGATGGCCGCAAGTCCGAGGCGGCGGCGCTGCGGCTCAAGCGGCTCGGCCTGCTGGTCAATGTCGCCGACCGGCCCGAATTGTGCGATTTCACCCTCCCCAGCGTGCTCGAACGCGAACCGGTGCTGATCGCGGTTGGCACCGGAGGCGCATCCGCCGGGCTGTCCAAGCATCTGCGGCTGCGGCTCGAGCGGCTGCTGCCGGCAGGGCTCGGCGCGCTGGCGAGCGGGCTGTCGGAAGCGCGGGACCGGATCCGCGCGCGCTGGCCCGATGGCGACGACCGCCGCCGTGCGATCGATGCGGCGCTGTCCGAACACGGTCCGCTCGATCCGCTCGCCGGCGGGAGCGCAGAGCGGGTCGAGAGCTGGCTGGCGGATGCCGCCGAGCCGCAGGGCGCGCAGACCGTCGAGATCACGCTTGCCAGCGACGACCCCGACGATCTCACGCTGAAACAGGCACGCCTGCTGGGCATGGCCGACACCGTGCTGCACGATCCGGGCATCGCCGAGGCGATCCTCATCCGTGCGCGCGCCGATGCCCGCCGGGTGGCGCTGCCAGGCGACCCGCCCGCGGACGGGCTGACGGTGGTGCTGCGGCGCGCGAAGGCCTGACCGCGCCGCGTCAGAGCGGCGTTGCGCTGCCCCCACCAATCTCGGCAAAATAGCGCGCCATCGCATCGGCGGTCCGATCGGTCAGCGCGATGAAGGCGCGGCGCTTGTCCTCCTGGTCCTGCGTGCGTTCGAGCAACCCGCTCTCGACCATTTGCGATATCCAGCGCAGCGCGGTGGTCGGCGGCACGCCCGCCGCGATGCACAGCGAGGACACCGAGACGCGGCGGTGCTCGGCGCGCGCGGCGGTGAGATCGAGCAGGATGTCCCAGGCGGGATCGGCGAACAGCTCCTCGCCGAAATATTTGCTCCGGATCCGGCGGTCGCGGAGGATTCGCTTGACCAGCCGCGGATCGGGCGGTGGCGGGCGCGGACGGCGCAGGAAGTCGCGCTCCTCGGCGGCGGGGCGGAATATCCGGTCCGGCGCGCGCAGCGACCCTTTCTCGGCGCCGGGTAGCGAATAGGGCGGCGGCCCCGCCAGCCGGTCGAGCGTCTCGGCCATGCGCATCACCTGCTCGGTGAGCCGCAGCAGCATCACCCGCTCGTCGCTGTCGTCTTCACGCAGCCGCCGGCCGGGCAGCTGCGCCAGCGCCGCACCCAGCGCCACCAGCCCCTCGGCGCGCTGCGCGCCGACCAGGATCTGCGGGCGCGAGCGTTCGAGACAACCGAACACATCCTCGAGCGCCTCAGCGGATGTCGCGACGATCAGCCGCGCGCCTGCGCGCACAACCCGCTCGTCGAGCCGGATCAGCGCCGCCAGCTTGCCCGCATCGACCTGCGGGCAGTCGGCCACCACCACATCGCCCAGCACCCCGCCCGATCCTTCGAGCAGACTTTCGAGCGGGCGCGGCCTGCCCACCGCCAGCCCGGCGGCGCGGGCATCCTCGCTAAGATGGGAAAGCCGGCGTGGGTCCGCGCCGAACAGCGAGAGCGTCAGCGCGAAAACCGCATCGCCCTCCGTTCGCAAAGGTTCGACACCCTCGTGAAGATAGGCAAGCTGGGCCATGCGAATCGCTCCTGTTTG
>JAHJWA010000241.1 GCA_018828205.1 Alphaproteobacteria bacterium | reverse complement strand
GGACAGGGCGGGCATCTTGATGGCGATCGGCATGGGGTTCGGCGCGTCCTCGCAGGGGTCGGAATGGCGTGCCGCACCTCTGGCCAATTTGCCCGCTTCCCGCAAGGTTCTTGCGAAGAGTAGCTTTATCCCGGATACCGCTCCGCGAGAGACCCGGCCCAGGATCGGGCGAGGGGCGGAGAGACGAGCGATGCGCAAATATCTTGTCGTCATGGACGAGACCGAGGAGGCCAAGAGCGCGCTGCGCTTTGCCAGCCACCGTGCCGCGCAGACCGGCGGATCCGTCCATATCCTGGCACTCGTTCCGCGGCAGAATTTCAACGCCTTCGGAGGGGTTCAGGCAACCATCGAGCAGGAAGCGCGCGAGCGCGCCGAGGTCATGGCCAATTCTGCCGCCGGAAACATCTTCGCCGAGAGCGGCAAGATGCCGCAGATCGCGGTCCGGCTCGGCGATCCGCAGGAGATCGTCCGCACCTATCTGACCGAGCGCGAGGATATCGCCGCGCTGGTGCTGGGCGCGAGCGCCGAGGGCGGACCAGGACCGCTGGTGAGCCATTTCTCCGCGCATGCCGGGACGCTGCCCTGCCCGCTTTACGTCATCCCCGGCGGGCTCGACCGCGAGGCCCTCGACCGACTGGCTTGAGGGCCTGCGGCCAGGCAGCCGCTACTTCTTACGACCCTGGTGGCGGATGTTCGCGGGCCGTCCGCGCTGGCCTTGCGAATGCTGCCCCGTTGCGGGCTTGCCATCACCCGGCTTGCCCGAACCGGGCTTGCCCTTGGGCGGACCGGACTTGCCCTTGGGCGGGCTGCCCTTGCCCTGTCCCCCGGAACGCCCGCCCGAGCGCCCGCCATTGCGACCGCCCGGCTTCTTGCGCCCGTCGTCGCGCCGGCCGCGCGGCTCGATGCCCTGGCCATCGCTTTGCGGCACCGCAAATTTGAGCGCGCCGGTCAGCGCATTGGCTTCGGCGAGCGTCAGCTTGAGCTTGTCGCCCACCGAATAGCTGGTGCCGCTGCCCTCGCCCTTGAGCGTCTGCGAGGCCTCGTCGTAGCGGAAATATTCGCGGCCTAGCGTCGAAACCGGGACCAGCCCGTCGCCGCCGAGTTTCTCGATCGTGGCGAAGAAGCCGAAGCCCTGCACCCCGGTGATCCGCGTATCGAAGGTCTCGCCCACCCGGCCCGAGAGCCAAGCGGCGACATAGCGGTCGATCGTGTCGCGCTCTGCCTCCATCGCACGGCGTTCGGTCTGGCTGATCGCGTCGCTGATCGCCTGCAGCGAATCGCGGTCGCGATCGGCCAGCCCGCTCCCCGGCGGCAGTCCATCACCCGGCTTGGGCTGTTCGAGCTTGTAGGCATCGACCAGCGCGCGGTGCACCAGCAGATCGGCATAGCGGCGGATCGGCGAGGTGAAATGCGCATAGGAGCCCAGCGAGAGCCCGAAATGCCCGGCGTTGGCGGGGCCGTAATAAGCCTGCGTCTGGCTGCGCAGAACCGCTTCCATCACCAGCACCTTCTCGGCCTCGTCGGTGACATCCTTGAGCAGGCGGTTGAACAGGCTGGGGGTGATCACCTGGCCGAGCGCGATCTTGCGGCCCTGGGTGGCCATGAATTCGCGCAGCGCGACCAGCTTGTCGCGGCTGGGCGGCTCATGGATCCGGTAGACCACCGGGGCGGTCTTGGCTTCGAGCGCCTTGGCCGCGGCAACGTTCGCGGCGATCATGAAATCCTCGACCACGCGGTGGGCATCGAGCCGTTCGCGCACCGCGATCTCCTCGATCTGCCCCTTGTCGTTGAGGCGCACCTGCCGCTCGGGCAGGTCGAGCTCGAGCGGATCGCGCGCGGTGCGTGCCTCGTGGAGCAGCGTCCAAGCGCCCCACAGGTGGGTCAGCGCCTCGGGCGCGTCGCCGCTGTCGATCGCCGCCTGCGCGTCCTCATAGGCGATGTTGCGCGCCAGCCGGACGATCGCACGGGTAAAGCGCCATTCGGTGATCTGGCCCTGGGGCGATATCCGCAGATGGCAGGCCATCGCGGCGCGGTCGACATCCTGCTTGAGCGAGCAGACATCGGCGCTCAGCACTTCGGGGAGCATCGGGACGACCTGATCGGGGAAATAGACCGAATTGCCGCGCTTGCGCGCTTCCTTGTCGAGCGCGCCGCCGGGGCGGACGTAGAAGGCGACATCGGCGATCGCGACGATGGCGCGGTAGCCGCCCTCCCCATCGGGTTCGGCCCAGATCGCGTCGTCGTGATCGCGCGCGTCGGCGGGGTCGATCGCCATAATCGGGACTCCGCGCAGATCCTCACGCTTCTCTTCGGAGAGCGGCAGCTTGGCGGCCTGCTTGGCCTCTTCCACGACCTCGTCAGGAAAGACATGCGGGATCCCGTGTTTGGCGATGGCGATCATGCTGAAGCTCTTGGGCGCCAGCGGATCGCCGATGACCTCGACCACCTTGACCCCGGCGCGCGGGGAATTGCCGGTGCGCTCGACGATCACCAGCTCGCCATCCTCGGCGCCGCCGAGATCGGAAATCGGCGAGGAATTGCGGATCTTCTTGTCCACCGGGGCGAGCCAGGCCTTGCCTGCCCGATCGATCTCGACGACCCCCATCAGCCCTTCGCTGCGCGCGGGCAGTTTCTTGATCGGATGCGCGCGCCAGCCGCGCTCGGTCTGTTCGGTGCGCGCGAGAATCCGGTCGCCGCGTTTCAGCGCGCCGTGCTTCTTGCTTTCCTTGACCAGCAGCCGCTGCGGCTTGGAATCGGCATCGTTATCGGCATCGCCGTCCTTGCTCTCGGGCTCGGCGTAGAGTTCGCCATCCTCGATCGAGACGATCTTGAGCACGGTGACCTTGGGGAGATCGCCTGCGCGATGATAGGCGGTGCGCTTGCCGTCGATCAGCCCGTCTTCGGCCATCTGCTTGAGGCGCTTCTTGAGCGCGATCTTCTCCTGGCCTTTCAGTCCGAATGCCTTGGCGATCTCGCGCTTGCCCGCGGCGCCATCGTAGCTCTGGATGAACTCGATGATCTCGGTCTGTGAGGGCATGCCGGCGGTGCGGCGATTGGTATCGTTTTTCTTATTCATGCCCCGCCATATGGGGTCGTGCCTAGTCGCTGTCATCCTCTTCGGCAGCTAACGGCGCGAAATGCCCCGCCGGGACTGCGCTTGCCACCGGGCTGCAGGCGCCTTGCGCGGAACAGGCATTGACCCCGAAGAACCAGTC
>JAHJWA010000240.1 GCA_018828205.1 Alphaproteobacteria bacterium | reverse complement strand
CCGCGCGGCCTCGTCGGCGTCATGCAGCGAGGCGGGCGAGGGGCCACGCGCGGCGAGCGGGGAATCGCTTCCCCGCGCGCTGCCCTTGCCTGCCGTGCCGTCCCGTTCCACCGGTGGATATCCTCGAAATGTGCGAATGCACCCGCGCCACTAGCAGGCCAAACGTTTCCCTAGCACTAATTTGCCCGCTCCGCGCGCGCGCGCTGCACCCATCCCGAAATCGGACAGGCGGCCCCGAAATCGGACAGGCGGCAAAGGGACGGCTCGCTTGCGCGGAATCGCGGTCTCGCCTAGATGCCGGGCCGCGCCATGGGTGCCGGTTCGCGCCGGCCTAGAGGGAACGAAGTTCGATACTTCGGCTGCCCCCGCAACTGTGACCGGTTAGGTGCGCTCCCACAGGCCACTGCGCAAGCGGGAAGGCGGGGCGCTCCGGTGATCCGGGAGCCAGGAGACCTGCCCATGCGTGTCGTTCGGCCGCGGGCGGGGTGCACCGATGGCAAACGGGTGAGACTGCAAAGATGCAGACTCCCTCCGTCATGAGCGGCGTTTCGTTCGTGATTGGAGCCTGCCTTGCGTAAATTTCTGTTCCTGCTGACCGCCACCGCCATTCCGGCCGCGATTCCCGCCGGCGTATCCGCGCAGGAGGTGCTGTCCCCCGAAGCCGCCGAAGCGGTCGAAGCGGTCGAAGCGGTCGGGGAGGCGGATCCCGCCGAGGCGATCACCGTCACCGCCACCGGGCTGTTCACAAGGATCGAGAACACCGGCCAGGCGGTCACCGTGATCGGCACCGCGGAGATCGACGCGGTCCAGGGCGCCGACATCACCCGCGTGCTGGCGCGCGCGCCGGGTGTCGCCTTGAGCCGCAACGGCCCCGCCGGTTCCTTCACCGGGGTGCGGCTGCGCGGCGGCGAGGCCGAGCAATTGCTGGTGCTGGTCGACGGCATCCGCATCGCCGATCCCGCCGCGCCCTCGGGCGGGTTCGATTTCGGCACGCTGACGCTGGGCACGGTGGGCAAGATCGACCTGCTGCGCGGGTCCAACAGCACCATCTGGGGTTCCGACGCGGTCGCGGGCGTGCTCGATGTCTCGACCCGCGCAGGCAGCGGGCTGTCGGGCAGCGCCGAATACGGCGCGCGCGACACGCTCTCGGCCAGCGTCACCGGCGGGCTCTCCGAGGATGCCTATTTCGCGGGGCTCTCGGCCTCCTATTTCCGCACCGACGGCTTCTCCGCCGCCGCTTCGGGGACCGAGCCCGACGGCTTCGAGCAGTTCACGCTGGGCGGTTCGGCCTTCGTCGATCTCACCGACCAGCTCGAACTGTTCGCGCAGGCGCGCTACGCCGCCAGCGACATCGATATCGACGGCTTCCCCGCGCCCGCCTTCGTCTTCGCCGACACCGCCGAGACCCAGGAGACCGAGCAGCTCTCGGGCGCGCTCGGGCTCGCCTATTACGGGCAGGACCTGACGCTGCGCGCCTCCTACGCGCTGGCCGACACCGCGCGCGACAATTTCGACCCCGCGCTGGGTACGGACCCGCTGTTCACCAGCGACGGCCAATCGCAGAACCTCTCGCTGCGCGGCGAATATAGGCTGATCGGCGGGCTGACGCTGGCCTTCGGCGGCAACCGCGAGTGGACCGAGTACCGGACCGACAGCGATGCGGGCGAGGACGCCACCATCACCGGCGCCTACGTCCAGGCGGGCTGGGTGCTCGGCGGGCTGGCGGCGCATGTCGGCGCGCGGCTCGACGATCACGACCGCTTCGGCTCCGCCACCAGCTTCGGCGGCGATGTCAGCTATGCGCTGGGCGGCGGCTGGCGGGTCCGCGCCAGCGTGGGCGAGGGCTTCAAGGCGCCCAGCCTGTTCCAGCTCTATTCCGACTATGGCAATCCCGATCTGAGCCCTGAAAAATCCACCAGCATGGATCTGGGCCTCGAACGCGGCACCCGCGGGACCGGCTTGCACGCCGCGGTCACCGCGTTCCGCCGCGACAGCGAGGATCTGATCGGCTTCGACAATGCCACTTTCACCTATGCCAACATCGCCCGCGCGCGGGCGCAGGGGCTCGAACTCGAGCTGGGCGCCGATCTCGCGCCCGGCTTGCGCGCCGCCGGCGTCTACAGCCTGGTCGATACCGAGAACCGGCAGACCGGCAACCACCTCGCGCGCCGCCCACGCCACAGCGCGACTTTGTTCGCCGACTGGCAGACCCCGCTGGGCGCGGTGATCGGCGCCGATCTGCGGCTGGTGGGCGACAGTTTCGACGATGCCGGCAACGCGGTCCGGATCGAGGGCTATGAGGTGTTCGACCTGCGCGCCTCCTTCCCGCTGACCGCGGCGCTGGAGGTGTTCGGCCGGGTCGAGAATGTCTTCGACGAGGATTACCAGACCGCGGCGGGCTATGGCTCGCCGGGCCGGGGCGCCTTCCTCGGGGTGAGGGCGCAGATGTGATCCGTCTGCGGGCGGGGACGGGGCTGGCGGCGGCGGCGCTGCTGCTCGCGGGGTGCGCGGATGTCCGCGCCCCCGAACCCACGGCGCAGACCCTGCCCGCCCAGCCGACCATCGTCAGCCTCAACCCCTGCTCGGATGCGGTGCTGGCGGAACTCGCCGGCCCCGAGCAATTGCTCGCGGTCTCGCATTACAGCCACGATCCGCGCGCCAGCTCGATGGATGTCGCGCAGGCACGGCGTTACCGCGCCACCGGCGGGACGGTCGAGGAAGTGCTCGCGCTCGATCCCGATGTGGTGGTCGCGGGCGCCTTCCTCGCCCCCGCGACCCGCGCCGCGCTCGAAGACATGGGAATTGCAGTGGTCACCTTCGGGGCCGCCGGCGGGGTCGAGGACAGCCTGGCGCAGGTTCGCGAACTCGCGCGCCTCTCCGGCCATGAAGCGGCGGGTGAGGCGCTGGCGGCTCGGATCGCGGCCTCCGCGGTTCCGGTGCAGGGCGCGCGCGTCGGGGCCGTGCTGTGGCAATCGGGCGGGATCGTCGCGGGCGAGGCGGCGCTGGTCACCGATCTGCTGGGCCGCGCCGGCTTCACCAGCCATTCGGCGGCGCGCGGGCTGGGGCAGGCGGATTATCTCAGCCTCGAACGGGTCGCCGCCGACCCGCCCGAACTGCTGCTGGTCGCGGGCAGTGAGCCCGGGCAGCAGCATCCGCTGCTCGAACATCTGACGCAGACCCGCGTCGAACCCTTCGACCCGGGCCTGGTCTATTGCGGCGGTCCGACGATCATCCGCGCGATGGAGCGGTTGCGGGGCCTGCGCAGCGCGATGCTCGACCGGCGCCTTGCCAGCGCCGCCGCGCCGCGATGACCCGCGCCATCGCGCTCTTCGCCGTGCTGCTCGCGCTCGCGCTGCCGCTCTCGCTGCTCGCGGGCCGCGTCTGGCTCGACCCCGCGAGCACCCCCAATGCGGCGCTGATCCTCGCCGAGCTGCGGCTGCCGCGCTCGCTGCTCGCCATCGTGGTCGGCGCCGGGCTGGGCGCGGCGGGCGCGGCGATGCAGGGCTATCTGCGCAATCCGCTCGCCGACCCCGGCCTGTTCGGGATCGCGCCGGGCGCGGCGCTGGGCGCGGTGGTGGCGCTGTGGTTCGGCTACGCCGCCTCGCCGCTGCTGCTGCCGCTGTTCGCGTTGCTCGGCGCGGGCGGGGCGATGGCGCTGCTCGCCGCGATCGCCGGGCGCACCGGCGGGATCGCGTTGTTCACTCTCGCCGGGCTGATGGTGGCGAGCCTCGCGGGCGCGCTCACCGCGCTGGCGATCAGCCTCGCGCCCAACGCCTTCGCGATGAGCGAGATCGTGATGTGGCTGAACGGCGCGCTCACCGATCGCGGCTGGCGCGAGGTCTGGCTCGCCGCGCCGCTGGTGGCGCTGGGCGTGGCGCTGCTGCGGCGCGCGGGGCCGGCGCTCGACGCGTTGACCCTGGGCGAACCGGTGGCGCGCTCGCTCGGGATCGACACCACGCGGCTGCTGTGGCTGCTGGTGCTGGGCGTCGGGCTGACCGTGGGCGCCAGCGTCGCGGTGGCGGGGATCATCGGCTTTGTCGGGCTGATCGTCCCGCATTTGGTG
>JAHJWA010000239.1 GCA_018828205.1 Alphaproteobacteria bacterium | reverse complement strand
CGTGTCAGGCGATGAAGCCGGTCGGGCTGGCGGGGACGATCGCGGCGGCCATGACGATGGCCGAGATGGCGAGAGCGGCGATGGCGGCGAAGGCGTTGTTGATGGTGCTGAACGACATGATGTTGGTCCTTGTGTATCCCTGATCCCCGGCCCTTCCGGGGACATC
The DNA here is from genome assembly GCA_018828205.1 of Alphaproteobacteria bacterium. Lineage (GTDB taxonomy): Bacteria > Pseudomonadota > Alphaproteobacteria > Sphingomonadales > Sphingomonadaceae > Qipengyuania. The sequence goes on along the minus strand of JAHJWA010000239.1, from coordinate 5,147 downwards.
GGGTAGTTTGCAACCACCGTGCCAAACTGCCAAAATAGCGGAATTCAGCCATTGTTCGCTCATCGCCAGCTGAACCAATCGTTCACCGATCCGAAAGGTTGGTGAATTTTACCAACTGTTCGAAATGGCGTTTGGCGCTGGCCTCGCTCCAGGCGCGCGGGTAACGCTCGCTGCGCTTATGGCGCTCGACCGCATCTCGCTTTCCGACTTCCGCAACCATGCCCAGACCACGCTCGAAGGCACCGCGCGGATGAACCTGCTCGTCGGCGCCAATGGCGCGGGCAAGACCAATGTGCTCGAAGCGCTTTCCTTGCTCGCGCCCGGCCGCGGGATGCGCCGCGCGGCGCTGGTGGACATGGTGCGCGGCGGGGCGACCGACGGTTTTGCCGTGGGTGCCAGTCTGATCGGGGCCGAGGAGCCGGTGCGGCTGGGCACCTACACCCAGGGCGCGCAGCCAGGGCGGCGCCGGGTGCGCGTCAACAGCGCCGAGAGTTCGGCGGTGGCGCTGGGCGAATGGCTGGCGATCGGCTGGCTGACCCCGGCGATGGACGGGCTGTTCACCGGTGCGGCGCAGGACCGGCGGCGCTATCTCGACCGGCTGGCGCTGGCGATCGATCCGGTCCACGCGCGCCACGCCGGGCGCTACGAGGCCACCCTGCGCGAACGCAACCGCCTGCTGTCCGACGATCGCGAGCCCGACCCAAGCTGGCTCGACGCGATCGAGACGCAGCTCGCCGAGCACGGCACCGCGCTGAGCGAGGGCCGCGCGCGGCTGATCGATGCTCTGATGGCGGAAATCGTGGCCCAGCCCGAAGCGCCCTTCCCCCGGCCTGCGCTGAGCTACGCGCCGGGCGGACCGCTCGGCTACGAGGGCCTGTCGCAGGCGCTCCACGACAACCGCCGCCGCGACCGCGCCGCGCAGCGCACGCTAGACGGGCCGCATCGCGACGATCTCGAGGTGCTCTACGCAGCCCGGCGGATGCCCGCGGCGCAATGTTCGACCGGCGAGCAGAAGGCTCTGCTGCTGGCGATCACCATCGCCCACGCCGCGCTCTCGGCGAAAGGCCGCGCCTCCTTGCTGCTGCTCGACGAGGTCGCCGCGCATCTCGACCCCGACCGCCGCGCAGCACTGTTCGAGCGGCTGCGCGCCGGCGGGGCGCAGGTGTGGATTACTGGAACCGAGCTCGCCCCCTTCGCGACGATCGCCGACGAGGCCGCGGTCTGGACCGTCGCGGGCGGCAGCGCGCAACGCCGCTAGGCGGGCGCCGACCCTACTCCGCCGCGGGCAGCGCCGCCTGGACATCGTCCAGCGTATCGGCGACCAGCGCCTCGATCCCCGGCGCGGTCGGATGGATCCGGTCGGACTGGAACAGCGAGGGATCCTGATAGATGCTCTCGAGCCAGAACGGCACCAGCTGCGCGTCGAATTCTTCCGCCAGCTCGCCATAGAGCGCATCGAAGCTCTGCTGGAATTCGGGGCCGTAATTGGGCGGCGCGCGCATTCCCATGATCAGCACCGGAATCTCGCGGCTGCGCAATTCGCCCAGCATCGCCTCGAAATTGGCGCGCGTTTCCTCGGGCGACAGGCCGCGGAGGAGATCGTTGCCGCCCAATTCGAGCAGGACCAGATCGGGCGGCGTTTCCAACGCGTCGATTGTAAACGCCAGCCGCTGGCGACCGGCGGCGCTGGTGTCGCCCGAGACACCGGCATCGATTACGCGGGCGTTCACCCCGGCGCCGCGCAGCGCGGCTTCGAGCCGCTCGGGATAGCCTTCCTGCTCGGCGAGGCCATAGCCCGCGAACAGGCTGTTGCCGAAAGCGAGGATGCGCCGTTCCTCGCCGGTCACCGCGATATCCGCCGCGGGCGCCGCGACGCTCGTTTCCTCGCTGGCGGCGGGCAACTCGCCCGCTTCGCCCGAACAGGCGGCCAGCGCCAGCGCGGCGCATCCGATAGACCAATTGCGTATCTGCATCGTCGAGCTTCCTTGTGTGGTCCCCTTCCCTATGCCATCGCAGCAATGTGACAAACCCTTCCCCGACAATCCTCGCCCAGAACCTCACCCTCACGCTCGGCACCGAACAGGCGCCGGTGGAAATCCTGCGCGGGATCGACCTGCGGATCGAAAAGGGCGAGACGGTGGCGCTGCTCGGCCCCTCGGGTTCGGGCAAGAGCTCGCTGATGGCGGTGCTGTCCGGCCTCGAACGCGCCAGCGGTGGGACGCTGCGCGTCGCCGACGAGAATTTCGCCGCGATGGGCGAGGATGCGCTTGCGCACGCGCGGCGCGGGCGGATTGGCATCGTGCTCCAGGCCTTCCACCTGCTCCCGACGATGACCGCGCTGGAGAACGTCGCCACGCCGATGGAACTGGCCGGCGAAACGGATGCGCAGCCCCGTGCCCGCGCCGAGCTCGAAGCGGTCGGGCTGGGTCACCGTCTCGACCATTACCCGCAGCAATTGTCCGGCGGCGAGCAGCAGCGCGTCGCGATCGCGCGCGCCACCGCCGCGCGTCCCGCGCTGATCTTCGCCGATGAGCCGACCGGCAATCTCGACGCCGCGACCGGTCACGAGATCGTCGACCTGCTGTTCGCGCGCCGCGCCGAAACCGGCGCCACGCTGCTGGTGATCACCCATGATCCCGAACTGGCCGAACAATGCGAGCGGGTCATCACCCTCGCCGACGGCCGGATCGCCACCGACACGAAGACGGGCACGGTCGGATCGACGACGCCGGCATGAGCTGGGCGACCGCATGGCGGATCGCACGGCGCGATCTCAACGCGCGCTTCCGCGGCTTGCGACTGCTGCTGATCTGCCTGTTCCTCGGAACCGGCGCGCTCACCGCGATCGGTTCGCTGACCGCCGCGATCGAGCAGGAAATCTCGTCGAGCGGGCAGACGCTGCTCGGCGGCGATCTCGAGATAGAATTGTGGCAGCGTGGCCTCGACACCGAGGAAAGCGCCGCGCTGGCCGAATATGGCGAGCTGTCGCGCGGCTATCGCATGCAGGCCATGGCGCGCGCGGGCGAGCAGGCGGTCCCGGTCGGGTTGAAGGCGGTGGACGGCGCTTATCCGCTCTATGGCGAGCTGACGCTGCAGGACGGGCGCTCGGTCGGCGCGCCGCCCGAAGACGAAATCTGGCTCGGCCAGGGCGCGGCCGACCGGCTCGGCATCAGCACCGGCGACACCCTCGCCATCGGGACGCAGACGCTCACCGTCGGGGGGATCATCGCCAATGAGCCCGACAAGCTCAGCGAAGGTTTCCAGCTCGGCCCCACGGTGATCGCCGCCGAGGATCTGCCGGTCCGCGCCGGGCTGATCGCGCCGGGCTCGATGTACCAGACCAAGACCCGCGTCGCCTTCGATGGCGGCCAGGACCCCGAAACGGTCGAAGAAGCGCTCGAAACCCGCTTTCCCGAAGCCGGGTTCGACTTCCGCACCGCCGACCGCGCCTCGCCGGGTGCCGACCGCTTCGTCACCCGGATGAGCGAATTCCTCACTCTGGTCGGTCTCGCGGCGCTGGTGATCGCCGGGATCGGCATCGGCGGCGGGGTCACCTCCTATCTCGACGCGCGGCGTCAGGGCATCGCCACGCTCAAGATCCTCGGCGCGAGCAGCGGCGATATCGCGCGGATCTACGCGCTGCAGATCTTCGCCGCGGCGATGGTCGGCAGCCTCGCGGGCATTCTCGTCGGGATCGCGGTGACCCCGGTGCTCTCGCTCGCGCTGCAGGGCCTGCTCCCCGTCGACAGGGGGCTGGTGATCGATCCCGGCGCGATCCTGGTGGCGCTGGCCTATGGCCTGCTGGTCGCGCTGATCTTTGCCGCCCCGCCGCTGATGCGCGCGCGGCGCTTCCCCGCGATGGCGCTGATGCGCGCGCGCGTCTCGCCGCTGGGGGGCGATCGCAAGGCGCTGGGGATCGTCGCGGGCGGTCTGGTGGCGATCGTCGCCCTTGCGCTGCTGACCGCCAGCCGGCCCGAACTCTCGGCCATGTTCCTCGCCGGTGCCGTGGCCGCGCTCGGGCTGCTCGCGCTGCTGGCGATGGGCATCCGCCGTCTCGCCGCGGCGCTGCCGCGCCCCGCCAGCCCGATCGCGCGCAACGCGCTCGCCAATCTCCATCGCCCCGGCTCGAGCACCACCGCGCTGGTGACCGCGCTCGGCTTCGGTCTCGCCGCCTTCGTCCTGCTCGCCGCGGTGCAATCGGCGATCGACGGCAATATCGAACGACGCGTCCCCGAGCGGGCGCCGGACTATTTCGTGCTCGATATCCCGCGCGACCAGGTCAGCGAATTCGAGCGACTGGTCTGGGCCGAGGACGAACAGGCCGTGATCCGCGCGGTTCCTGCGCTGCGCGGGGCGGTGCTCGCCTTCGGCCCCGAGGGCGCGATGACCCGCACCGCCGGGCTCGAGGATCTCCCCGATGGGGCCTGGGCGCTGCGCGGCGAACGCGGTCTGACCTATGCCGATCAGGTTCCCGACAGCAACACCATCGTCGAGGGCCAGTGGTGGGGCCCGTTTTACAGCGGCGAGCCGCTGGTCTCGGTCGATCAGGAACTGGCCGAAGCCGCCGGGCTCGAAATCGGCGATATGCTCACGTTCGGCGTGCTGGGGGTCGAGCGAACCGCGCGGATCGCCAATTTCCGGCAGATCGAATGGGAAAGCCTGGGCTTCAACTACGTCTTCGTCCTCAGCCCCAACGCCATCCAGGATGCGCCGCACAATCTCGCCGCGACGATCGACCTGACCGAGGGCACGCCCACCGGTCCGCTGCTGCAGGCGCTGGTGCGCGAATTCCCCTCGAGCTCGGTGATCGAGGTCGGCAATGTGCTGCAACAGGCGCGCACCCTGCTCGAACAGGTGGGCCTCGCGACTCTCGCGGCTGCAGGCGTCGCCGTCCTGGCCGGGCTTGCGGTGCTGCTGGGCGCGATCGCCGCAGCGCGCGCGCAGCGCACCTACGACACCGTAATCCTGCGCGTGCTGGGCGCCGACCGCCGCCAGATCCTGACGATGCAACTGGTCGAGTATCTGCTGCTCGCCGGCGCGCTGGCCATCGTTGCACTGGCGCTCGGCAGCTTTACCGCCTGGCTGGTGATCACCCAGCTGTTCGAGTTCGACTGGCTGCCCGACTGGGGCGCGGTGCTGGCGGTGCT
>JAHJWA010000238.1 GCA_018828205.1 Alphaproteobacteria bacterium | reverse complement strand
CTCCTGCGCGCCCTCCGGACCGCTCACCGCGATCGAGCGGATCGGTTGGGCGCTTTCCAGATCGATCACCGTCAGCCCGCCATCGGCGAGGTCGGACGTGACCGCGACATCGCCCTGCGGCCGGATCGCGAGCCGCAGCGGGAAGACGCCGGTGGCGAGCTCGCTGCGGATTTCCAGGTTCATCGGATCGAGCGCAAAGGCCCTGTCCGAGCCGCGCGCGCTGACCCACAGCGTCTCGCCGTCGGGGGCGAGCGCAATCCCTTCGGGCTCCACCCCGACCTCGACCGAGAGCGGCGCGCGGCGGGTGAGCAGATCGACCAGCGTGACGGTCCCGGAACCCATGTCCACGGTCCAGGCGTGGCGCGCATCGGGGGAGATGGCGAGCATGTGGCTGCCCTCCTGCCCGGTGCCGTATTCGAAGGTTTCGGCCTTGCCGAGGGGGTGGCGGATCCAGAACACCGATTGGCGCCCTTCGGCGGTGGCGTAGAGCGCGCCATTGGCGTGCCAGACGATCCCGTGCGGGCGCGCGTTCGCGCCGAGCTCGACGCTCTTCACACGGACGAGATCGTCGGTGCGGAAGATATCGACGCTGGTGCCGCCGTAGCAGGCGAGCGCGACATGCGAGCCGTCGGGGGAGGCCGACAGCTCGTGCGGAGTGGTGCAGCTCGCAACCTCCCGCACCGTCTCGCCGCTGGCGAGATCGATCTTGGTCAGCGTGTTGCCGAATTTGTTGGCGACGAACAGCGTTCCGCCGCGCGCGGCCGTGTCGGAAGCGGTCGGGGCCTCGGCGGCGATCGGCGTGCAGGCGGCGAGACCCAGCGCGGCGGGGGCCCAGGCAAAAGCGAGGGTCGAGATGATACGCACGGTCGAGATGATACGCACGGTCGTGATGCTCCCCTGATTCGGCCCTGATTTGGCCCCGATTCGGCATGCTGCCGCGTCGGTCTGCGATTGCGGCGCAGTCTACCCGCGGGGAGCCATGCTCACAAGCGGCGCGCCGCGCTCTCGGCCGGTCCGAGCCATTCGGCCATCGCCTGCCCGAGTTCGGGTTTGGTCACGCTGCCCATATGCGTGCCGGGGACCTCGACATAGGCCGCATCCGGCAACAGCGCGGCGAGCTCCTCGGCCGAGCCATTGTCGCGGTCCTCGTCGCCGCAGACCACGAGCGTGGGCATGGTGACATTGGCCAGCTGCGCCAGATCGAGATCGGGCATGGTGTCGAGCAGCAGCCGCGCCGCGACCCGGTCAACCCCTTGCGATTTGAGGAACTGCATCGAGAAATAGGCCGGATCGCCCTTCCCGATGCTGTCGAACTCGTCGATGATCCGCTTGAAATGCGCCGCGCGCTTCTGCCATTCCCCCAGCCCCGCGGTCCCCATCCCGCCGACGATCAGCCGCTGCGGCGCGAGCACCCCGGTGGCGACCCCGTGGAGCGAGGTCCGCGCGCCGAGCGAGAAACCGCCCAGATCGTACTCCTCCAGCCCCAGATGCGCGACCAGCGCCGCGGCATCGCGGACCAGCACGTTGGCGGGATAAGCCTCGGGCTCGCGTGGCGAGGCGCTCTCGCCATGCACGCGGAAGTCGAGCATCAGCACCTCGTAGCCCAGCTCCGCGATCCTGCGCTCGTGCCCCCATTTGATCCAGTTCATCTGCGCGCTCGAGAACAGCCCGTGGAGCAGCACCAGCGGGCGCCCTTGGCCGACCCGGTGCAGCGCGAGCTCGGTGCCGTCGAAGCTCAGGAAATGTTCGGTGGTCATCGCGCCTCGAGGCCTTTCTGCTCCATCCGCCAGCGCACCATCTCGATGCGGTCCTGGCCGAAAAAGGGTTCGCCCGCGAACACCAGCGTGGGCACGCCCCAATGGCCCGCGGCCTCGAGCGCGTTCTGGTTGGCGGCGATTTCGGCATCGAGCGCCATTTCGTCGCGCTGCGCCTCGGCGTCGAGTTCGGCGAGGTCGAGCCCGGCCCGCGCGGCGGCGCCGGCGAGATGGTCGCCCTCGTTCCAGCCCTCGGCGCCGCCCCAGATCAGCCGGCCCGCCTCATGCGCGAAGGCGAGGCCCTTGCCGCGCCGCGCCGCGGCCTGGCCGAGCCTTGTGATCCGGCGGATATGCGGCTGGTCCGCGGCGATGCGGCGGGTGGCGGTGTCCTGGACGATCGGATCGGGCCGCGGCGGGCCGAAGGGAATCTGGTGAAACTGCGCCACGCGCATCATGTCGCGCATCGTGTAGCCAAGCCAGTTGGGGTGGTTGCGCTCGAAGAAATCGGGCTGGCGGATCGCCAGCGGCCAGACCGGTCGCAGCGCGATGTCGAGATCGTAGGCCTCGGTCATCGCGCGGTAGCGGCCCACCGCGAGATAGCTGTAGGGCGAGCGGAAGCTGAAATAGAGAACGGCGGTCAGGGTCATCGCGCGGTTGTCGCGCAAGTCAGCGGAAGAAGCAATTCGTGCCCGCGTGGAGCGATTCCACTT
>JAHJWA010000237.1 GCA_018828205.1 Alphaproteobacteria bacterium | reverse complement strand
CCCTCGGCCAGCGTGACGTGGATATCGACCCCCAGCGCCTCGGCATGCAGGCCCTGCGGGTTGGCGATGCCATGCGCGCCGTCGAGCGTGTAATGCGCCGGCTGAGCATGGAGAACCATCCGCCCGTCGGGCTGGATATGATCGCGCGCGGCATAGAGCAGGTGCTCGATGTCGTCGTCCTCGATCCGCCTTCCGCCGATGGCGATCTCGACGCTGGCGATGCGGCTGTAGAGCCCCGCCCCGGCGCAGCCGATCCAGACGCTGGAGACATTGGTGCCCGCGTTCTGCTCGGCCTTCTCGACCGCCTGGCGAATCGCGTGACTGGCGGCGCGCATCTCGGTGATGTAGCCGCGCTTGACGCCCTCGCTCTTGCGGTGGCTCGAGCCCAGCACCACCATCGCGCCGTTCTCGTCCTCGCCCATGATCATGGCCGAAACGCGGAAGGAACCGATGTTGACCGCCGCGAAGGCGCGGATGATCCTTGGGCCGGCCATCACTGCTCGACCTTGACCAGCTGGCCCAGATTGCATGGACCGTCGCTGCAGCGGAAATAAGCCTGATCGGCCACGCGCATGTCGATCGCCGTCGCGCGCCCGCCGAGCAGGCGATGGCGCCCGTCGAGCGTAGCGAAACGAACCAGCGCGGCGGGAGCCTTCTCCTCGGGCAGCGCCAGCACCTGGCCAGTCCGGAAGGTCAGGTTCCAGCGGCGGTTGCCGACCCACTCGGCCTCGGCCACCTTGGATTTCAGCGCCGGCGCGGCATCCAGCAGATCGTCGAGCGCCGCGACCTGCGTCTGCGCGCCCGGCCCGCCGATCATGAGCTTGTCCTTGGCATTGGCTTGGGAAATCGGCTCGAGTTCGTGCCCCTGCGCATCGACCAGCATCAGCCGGCCCGGCTTCTTGAGCACCGCATGTTCCTCGCGCTCGACGATATCGACGATCAGCGTGTCGGGCAGCTGGCGCGAAACGCGCGCATCCTGCACCCAGGACAGATCGAGCAGCCGTCCGCGCACCGCCTGCAGATCGACCAGCGGCATCGGCCGGTCGCGCTCGGCGAGCGCGCGCTCGTAGACCTTGAGCTCGTTCATCCGCTCGACGCCGGTAACCTTGACCTTGCGCACTTCGAAGCCAGCATCCGAGGCGGCGACCGCGATCCGCGCCTGCGCCATCTGCGGAACGCCGGCGAGGCTCGCAACCAGCCACGCGGCGGCCAGCGCTGCCGAAATGATCAGGAACAGGAATATCTTGTGCAGCTGCTCGTCGGTGAAGGGCAGCAGCGCCATCGCACGATCGAACAGCGTGACGGTGTGCTTGCGCGCCGCGCGGGTCTTCTGCTGGCGGTTGCGGGTGGCGGCGGAACGCCGCACTCCCGTAGCCGAGCGGGTGACCTTAGCCATCGCGGGCCGCCTTGCTTTCCTGGGCGCGCGCCTGTTTGGCTTCATGTTTGCGCAGCGCCGCGGCGATGATCATCTCGACCAGTTCGCCATATTCGATCCCGGCATGCCGCGCCTGTTCGGGCACCAGGCTGAGCGGGGTCATGCCGGGCTGGGTGTTGGTCTCGAGCACGAACAAGCCGTCCTCGCCCAGCTCGTCGTCCCAGCGAAAATCGGTCCGGCTGGTGCCTTCGCAGCCCAGCAGCACATGTGCCTTGAGCGCGTAGTCGCGGCACAGTGCGGCGATGGGCTCGGGGATATGCGCGGGGCAGACGTGCTCGGTCATGCCGTCGGTGTATTTGGCGGCGAAGTCGTAAAAGCCCGATTTGGGCACCAGCTCGGTGACCATCAGCGCGCGCGCGCCCTCGGGCGCGTCGATCACCGCGGTGGTAAGCTCGCGCCCCCGGATGAAAGGTTCGGCGAGCAGGCGGTCGAACTGCTGCCACGGCCCTGCAGCCGCGGGATCGATCGGATTGCCGTAATTCGCTTCATCGGTGACGATCGCCACGCCGACCGAGGAACCCTCGTTGACGGGTTTGAGCACATAGGGACGCGGGAGCGGGTCCTGGCGGTGGATTTCCTCGGTGCTGACGATCCGCCCGCCGGGGAAGGGTATCCCCTGGCTGCCGAGCACCTGCTTGGTGAGCTGTTTGTCGATCGCGACCACGGAGGTGGCGAGCCCCGAATGGGTGTAGGGAACCCCCATCAGATCGAGCATGCCCTGCACCGTGCCGTCCTCGCCCGGGACGCCGTGAAGCGCGTTGAACACCACGTCGGGGGCGGCCTCGCTGATGCGCGCGGCGACATCGCGGTCCATGTCGATCCGAGTGACGCGGTGACCGCCCTGCTCGAGCGATTGGGCGACGCCCTCGCCCGACATCAACGAGACCTCGCGCTCATTGGCCCAGCCGCCCATCAGCACGGCGACGTGGAGTTTGCGAAGAGTCATTGCGCTGCGTTCCTGTCGCACTCGATCCCGTTCGTATCGAGCGCATTGGTATCGACCCCGTCCGTGTCGAGCGAGGCGAAGGGGGTTTGGCTAGGGGTGATAGTCATGGCCGGCCTACCCGTTGGATTTCCCATTCGAGTTCGACTCCGCTGTGCTCGTAAACGCGGCGCTTCACTTCCTCGCCCAGCCCTTCGATATCCGCACTGGTCGCGGTGCCGGTGTTGATGAGGAAATTGGTGTGCTTCTCGCTCACCTGCGCGCCGCCCATGGTGAGGCCCCGGCAGCCCGCGGCATCAACCAGCTCCCAGGCCTTGTGGCCCGGAGGATTCTTGAAGGTCGAGCCGCCGGTCTTGGAGCGGATCGGCTGCGACTGTTCGCGCGCCTGCGCGATCCGGTCCATCTCGGCGCCGATCGTTTCGGGATCGCCCGGCTCGCCCTGAAACCGCGCACCGACCACCACCGTGCCCGCAGGCAGCGCCGAGTGGCGGTAAGAATACTGCAGGTCCGCGGCGCGCAGGGTGTGGCTTCGGCCATCGGGCATCACCACGTCGCAATCGATCAGCACATCGGCGACCTCGCGGCCATAGGCGCCGCCGTTCATCCGCACGAAGCCGCCGACCGTTCCGGGGATCCCGCGCAGGAATTCGAGCCCCGCCACCCCCGCGTCGCGCGCGGTGCTGGCGACGAGGATGCCATGCGCGCCCGCACCGCAGGCGAGCACGTGATCGTCCTGCAGCTCGACCCTGGCGAAAGGTTTGCCCAGCTTGACCACCACCCCGGGAACACCGCCATCGCGGATGATCAGGTTGGAGCCGAGCCCCAGCGCCATCACCGGCAGGCTGCCCTCGAGACGTTCGAGGAAGATGCGTAGCTCGTCGGCGTCCTCGGGCTCGAACAGCCAGTCGGCCTTGCCCCCGGCCTTGAACCAGACCAGCTTCGCCAGCGGCGCATCCGGTGTCAGCGTTCCACGCAATCCCTGCATCGAGATCGGCGCATCGAGGCTGCTCTCGGTCTCGCCGCCCGGCGCCGAGCCGCTGTCGTAATTCCACACATCGTCGGCCTGATCGCTCATCGCGCGTCTCGCGCGGCGGCGATCGCATCGGCGAGCCCGGCGGCCCAGCGGGTGATATCGCCCGCGCCGAGGCAGACGACGATATCGCCCTCGCCGAGATGGCCGGCCAGCAACCGAGCGAGAGCGTCCTCGTCGGCGACGGTCGCGGCCGAGCGGTGACCGCGCGACTTGAGCCCAGCCACCAGCGATTCCGCGGAAACGCCCGCGATCGGCTCCTCGCCGGCTTCGTAGACCGGGGTGACCAGCACCTCGTCGGCCTCGTTGAAGCAGCTCTGGAAGTCGTCCATCAGATCATTCAGCCGGGTGTAGCGATGCGGCTGCATAACCGCGATCACGCGGCCCGTCGCGGCCTCGCGCGCCGCGCCCAGCACCGCGCGGATCTCGACCGGGTGGTGCGCGTAATCGTCGATGATCGCCGCGCCATCGACCTCGCCCACCTTGGTGAAGCGCCGCCGCACCCCGCCGAAATTGGCGAAGCCGGCGCAGATCACCTCGTCCGAACAGCCCATCTCGATCGCCACCGCGATCGCGGCAAGCGCGTTCTGCACGTTGTGCCGCCCGGGCATCGGCAGGCGCACGCCCTCGATCCGGCGATCCTCCGCACCGCGTTGGCGGACGATCACGTCGAAGCAATTGCCGCCCGCATCGGGGCGAACGTTGACGCCGCAGATATCGGCCTGGAGCGAGAAACCGTAGGTGATCACGCGGCGGTCGCGGACCTTGCCGATCACTGCCTGAACCTCGGGGTGGTCGATGCACAGGATCGCGGCACCATAGAACGGCACGTTGTGAATGAATTCGACAAAGGCGTCCTTGACCCCGTCGAAGTCGCCATAGTGATCGAGATGTTCGGGGTCGATATTGGTGACCACCGCAATGGTCCCGTCGAGCCGGAGGAAGCTGCCGTCGCTCTCGTCGGCCTCGACCACCATCCAGTCGCTGTCGCCCAGCCGGGCGTTCGAGCCATATTGCTCGATGATGCCGCCATTGATCACCGTGGGGTCGACCCCGCCGCTGTCGAGCAGCGCGGCGATCATGCTGGTGGTGGTGGTCTTGCCGTGGGTCCCGGCGACCGCGATGGTGGATTTGAGCCGCATCAGCTCGGCGAGCATCTCGGCGCGGCGGACCACCGGGATGCGGTTCTCGAGCGCGTATTCCACCTCGGGATTGGTCCGCTTGACCGCGGTCGAGGCGACCACGACCGCAACCCCCTCGACGTTCTCGGGCGCATGGCCGATCGCCACGCTCATACCCCGGCGCCGCAGCCGTTCGATGGTGGGGCTTTCCTTGAGGTCGGAACCCTGCACCGTGTAGCCGAGGTTATCCATCACCTCGGCGATCCCCGACATGCCGATGCCGCCGATGCCGATGAAGTGGATCGTGCCGATCTCGGTGTGAACGCCCTTCATTCGCCGAGCCCCCGCGCCGAGCCCTGGCCGGCAGGAACGCCCTGCGAAGCGCCGCGCGCATTGTTGGCGCCGACGCGGATGACATCCATCATGTCCGCCCCGCCGAAGCCCTCGACCAGATCGGCGAGATCCATGACCGCATCGGGCCGGCCGCAATTCCACGCGGCATGCGCGGCGCGGGCAAGGCCATCGGGATTGTCGGCCAGCGCCATGATCTGCTTGGCCAGTTCCTTTCCACCGAAGCGCTCCTGGCGGATCATCCGCGCACCGCCGGCCTTGGTCATCTCGCGGGTGTTGGCGGCCTGGTGATCATCGGTCGCGATCGGCAGCGGCACCAGGATCGCGGGACGTCCCACCGCAGTGAGTTCGGCGATGGTCGAGGCGCCCGCGCGGCCGATGAACAGATGCGCGTCGCCCAGCCGGCTCGCCATATCCTCGAAATAGGTGCCCAGTTCGGCTGGAATATCGTGGGTGCGATAGCGTTCGCGCACCGTGTCGAGATCCTCGGCGCGGCATTGCTGGGTGACCTGCAGTCGCTGGCGGACCGCAGGCGGCAGCATCGCGAGTCCGTCGGGCACGACCTCGGACAGCACGCGCGCGCCCTGACTGCCGCCGGTGACCAGCACGCGCAGCAGCCCTTCCTCGCCCAGCGGCGGGAATTCCTCGTCGCGCAGGCCGAGCACCTGCGCGCGCACCGGATTGCCGACCAGCGCGACCTTGGCGCGGTGCTTGGGTTTCAGCCGCTCGATCTCGGGATAGGCGGTGGCGATCGCCTGGACGCGGCCCGCGAGCAGGCGATTGACCCGCCCAAGCACCGCGTTCTGTTCGTGCACCACGCTTGGAATGCCCGCAGAGGACGACGCGAGCAGCGCGGGGAGCGAGGGATAGCCGCCGAAGCCGACCACCGCGCTGGGCGCGAAGCTGTCGTAGAGCCGCAGCGCCATCTTGCGCCCCTGGAGCACCGCGCGCAGGCCAGCGAACCATTTGAGCGGGTTCTTGCCGAAGCGCCCTGCGGGCAGGACATGGGTGGTGAGGAAATCGGGACGCCCGGGGATCTGCTCGCCGCGCGCATCGGTGATCAGCGCGACGTGGTGCCCGCGGCGCTCGAGTTCACTGGCGAGCGCGAAGGCGGGGAGCAGATGCCCCCCGGTGCCGCCCGCGGCGAGGACGAAATGGCGGTTGGAGCCGGTCATGGATGGATCTCGCGTCGGATGGTATCGACGGGTTTGGGTTCGCGCCGTTCGGCGAGGCCCAGCACATCGGCCAGCCCGCGCGTCTCGCGCTTGAGGAAAGGGTTGCGGCGCGTGATCGCGAGCAGCAGCCCGACGGTCAGGCAGATCGCAATGGTAGAAGATCCGCCATAGCTGACCAGCGGCAGCGTCATCCCCTTGGAGGGGAACAGCTGCAGATTGACCAGCATGTTGATAAAGGCCTGCCCGCCCAGCAGCGTGACGAGACCCGAGCCCGCCAGCAGAGCGAAGAGATCGTCTTCATCGACCAGTTTCATCAGGACTCGTGCCACGATCGCCAGATAGGTGATTGCCACGAGCCCGCAAACGATCAGCCCGAATTCTTCCCCGATCACGGAAAAGATGTAGTCGGTGTGCGCCTCGGGGAGGTTCATCTTGCGGATGCCGAGCCCGTAGCCGCTGCCGGTCCACCCGCCTGCCAGAAGCGTGCGTTCTGCCAGATCGACCTGGTCGTAGGCGGTGCCGCCGCCGAGGAAGGAATCGATCCGGTGGCGCGCGTTGTCGTAGAGAAAGTAAGTCGCGGTGAGCGCCGCGATCCCGAAGCCCGCCAGCGCGCCCATGCGCTGCACCGGCACCCCGGCGAGCAGGACCATCACGAACCAGACGCCGACGAACAGCATGGTGTCGCCCAGATTCGGCTGCAACATCATCAGCAGTGCGATGATGCCCAGCCCGATGAAGGTGAGCGCCATCACCGGCAGATTGGGGTCGCGCATCCGCCACGACAGCACCCAGGCGGTGGCGATGACGAAGCCGGGCTTGAGGAATTCGCTGGGCTGGAAGCGCATCCCGAACTCGAGCCAGCGCCGTGCCCCGTTCACCTCGGCGCCGATCAGCGGAACGAGGAACAGCGCGCCGAGCATGAAAGCGGCGAGCACCAGACCGAAGCGGCGGGCGCTGCCGCGGTCGAACATCGAGACGCCCAGCAGCACCGCGATCCCGAGCAATTGCCAGATCAGATGGCGATAGAAGAAGTAGAGCGGATCGAGCGTTGCGGCGGTGGTCGAAAGCCGGTCCGCGGTCGCTGGCGAAGCGGCAGCCACCGCCACCGCGCCGAAGGCCATCAGCGCCAGCACGAGGCCGAGCAGCACCCGGTCGATCTCGCGCCACCAGATCTTGAGTTCCGACCAACGCGAGAGCTTCTGCTGAGCCAGCCGCGGCGCGCGGCGGCCAGCGCCGGGAACGAAGGGCTGCTGGTGGTTCATGCCGCAAGCTCCCGGACAGCGGCGCGGAAGGCTTCGCCGCGCGCCTCGAAATCTGCGAACTGGTCGAAGCTGGCGCAGGCCGGGCTGAGCAGGACGGTGTCGCCGGGTTCGGCGGCGGCAGCGGCATCGCGAACTGCGCGCCCGAGCGTCTCGCTACGGGTGACCGGCACGCGGGGCTCGAGCAGAGCGGCGAATTGCGGCCCGGCGCTGCCGATGGTGTAGGCGGCCTTCACATGACCGAGCTGCGCCTCGCATTCGCCGAGGCCGGCCTCCTTGGCGAGCCCGCCGACGATCCAGTGGATGTTGTCGAAAGCGGCAAGCGCGGGGGCGGTGGCGGCGGTGTTGGTGCCCTTGCTGTCGTTGACGTAGAGGACGTCGCCAAGCGACGCGACCCGTTCCATTCGGTGAGCGAGACCGGCGAAGGTACAAAGCGCGGCTTCGCAATCGGCGCGCGCCACACCCATCGCCTCGGCGAGCGCAGCCGCCATTGCCGCATTGGCGAGATTGTGCGGACCTTGGAGCGCGGGCCAGTTCGGCTGAGAAGCGGAGATTCCCTCGGGCTCGATGCGCCGCGCTCGGCCATCGGGCCGGCGGCTCCGCGCGGCCTCGTAGGTCGCCATGGTCATCGCGTCGTCCGCGCCGAAGAATGCGAGCGCTCCACTGTCCTGCATCGCGAACAACCGCCCCTTCGACGCCGCGTAGGCCGAGAAGTCCTCGTAGCGATCGAGATGATCGGGAGTGATGTTGAGCAGCGCCGCCGCCTCGCAGGCGAGGCTGCGCGTCAGATCGATCTGATAGCTCGACAGCTCCACCACATAGACCCCGACGCCATTGTCGTTGGGGGCAAGCGGCTCCTGCTCCAGGATCGGCAGGCCGATATTGCCGCCCATCGTGGTCGGCACGCCCGCGGTCTTGAGGATATGGTGGACCAGTGCGGTGGTGGTCGACTTGCCATTGGTGCCTGTGATGCCGACGACCCTGTGCGGCGGAAGGTCCGCCCGCGCCTGTGCGAACAGTTCGATATCGCCGATCACCGGCACGCCGAATTTGGCCGCATG
>JAHJWA010000236.1 GCA_018828205.1 Alphaproteobacteria bacterium | reverse complement strand
CAGCTTCTTGTTGAGCTTGGCGTATTCCGCGAACTGCTCGACCACCTGGCGCATCATCGCGACCACTTCGCTGCCCGCCGCGGTCTGGTCCTCGTGGAGCGTGACCTCGGCCATGACGTAATCGTCCTGCTCGGCGAAGCGCTCGCAGGTCGCGCGCGCCGCGCCCTCGACCATCACCCGCACCGTGCCGTCGGGCAGCTTGAGCAATTGCAGCACCCGCGCCACCACGCCGACATCGTAGAGATCGTCGCGGTCGGGATCGTCGCAGCCCGGGTCGAGCTGGGCGAGCAGGAAGATGTCCTTGGAGCCTTCCATCGCCGCCTCGAGCGCGGCGACCGATTTGTCGCGGCCGACGAACAGCGGCACCACCATGCCGGGGAAGACGACGATGTCGCGGAGCGGAAGAAGGGGAAATTGCTGGGTCATGCGGTTGGTCCGTAAGTCGGGCGCAGCGAAGACCGCGCCTCGTGTGACCCGGGATATGGGAACCCGCCCCGCCCGCTGCAATCCCGTTCAGCGCCAAAGCTGTGGAAGTGAACGGGGGTGCGCGCCGGCCAGAGGGGCGGTTGACACATCTGACACGGATGCCCGCTGCGAAGCGCAAAAGCGTCGCCTTGCACCGCGCAAGCGTCACCTTGCGGAGCGAAAGCGTAACCTTGCAGCGCGGTGTCGCCGCGCCGGCGGGGTAAAGTGTCGCTTTGGGCGCGCGAGGCAATCCCTTCGCCGTCGCCTTGCGCCGCCGCTGGCCGAGGATACCCCTCCGCCACTCCGAGACGGCTGCCGCCCTCGCGCATCCGCGCGGGGCCCCTGCAGAGGCGGCGCGAGGAATCGCTGCGGGAACAGAGGGAGCCGGTCATCCCGCCATGCTGGCAAATTCGCGGCGTGTAGGAAAATGGTTTCGGCAGGAACGCTGCTGGCGAATTCGATGCCCGCCGCTGCCCTTTCGTCACCCGGGGCGACGGTGTGGTGGGGGCGGGGCTTTGTTTTTTACGCCGCAGCGAGGGGCGTTCCCTTAAAGAGACCCTCTCCCTCGTCATTGCGAGCCGCCGCGGGCGGCGTGGCAATCCATGGCCACCACTCGCGGCCAGCAAAATGCATGCGAAAAGCGGCGAGGTCCGGCCCTGGATTGCCGCGTCGCTGCGCTCCTCGCAATGACGAGAGCGAGTACCGCGCCGAGCCCGCTGGCGTCATCGACGGCAACGTCCGCGCATCCGCCTGATGACAGCGGGCGTTAACCATAGTATAGGGCAAGTAACCGCTCTTCTGGCCACGGTATTGGATCAGCGCGATGGGGGTGTTAACCAGACAAATCTGCCGCACCATCGGACATCGACCCGACCGGCGCGCGAAATGGTACGACAAGATCAACTGGCGCACGCATTGCGCGCGCTGCCGGACGCCGCTGATCCGCATGCTGCGTGAATGGCAGGAGTTCGATACCCGCCGTCACCTCAACCCCCGGCGGCGTCCGCATCCCGATTACGACCGATCGAACTGAACGGCGGCAAGCGGCGCGCGCGGCGCGCTCAGTCGCGGAAGCCGGGATCGGTGCGGTCGAGCTTTCTGAGCAGCGCGGGCCAGGCGAGCGCGTTGGCGATCATGCCGATGCCCGCGGGCGGGGTCTGCGACTTGACCTTTTCGGGGGTGCCCTGCGGCGGGTTGTGCAACCCGTCGCGGCCCGCGGAGAGCATCTTGACCTGCGCATCGCAGGCGCGCTCGAGAAAATAGAGCCGCAGGAAGCACTCGCCCACGCTCTTGCCGATCGCCAGCGTGCCGTGGTTGCGCAGGATCATGACGTGCTTGTCGCCCATGTCCGCGACCAGCCGTTCGCGCTCCTCGAGGTCGGTCGCGATGCCCTCATACTCGTGATAGGCGATGTCGCTGCGCGCGATCATCCCGGTCTGGGTGTGCTCGAGCAGCCCGTCGGCCATCGCGCTGACCGCCTGGCCCGCGGGCGTGTGCAGATGCATCACCGCATGGGCGTCGTCGCAATTCATGTGCAGCGCGGAATGGATGGTGAAGCCCGCGGGGTTGACCGGATGCGCGGTCGGGATCACCGGCTGGCCGTCGACATCGATCTTGACCAGGCTGGACGCGGTGATTTCCTCGAACATCTGATCGTAGGGATTGATCAGGAAATGATGCTCGGGCCCGGGGACGCGGGCGGAGAGATGGGTGAAGATCAGATCGTCCCAGCCGTAGAGCGCGACCAGCCGGTAGGCGGCGGCGAGATCGACGCGGACCGCCCATTCCTCCTCGCTGACCTGCGCGCGGAT
>JAHJWA010000235.1 GCA_018828205.1 Alphaproteobacteria bacterium | reverse complement strand
TCTCGGTCGGCATAGGGCCAGGCTGCCCGAGGTCCCCGCCTGCGCGGGGACTCGCGCCCGGCTTGGGCCATTCGCCCAGCGAATCGCGCGCCAGCATGTCCTGGCCGACGATCTCGCCCGGGGTCAGATTGCGGACCAGCCGCATCGTCCCGGTGTGGCAGAAGGTGCAGTTGAGCGTGCAGCCGATCTGGCTCGAGACGCACAGGGTTCCGCGGTCGTCATCGGGGATGAAGACCATCTCGAACTCGTGCCCATCGCTGGTGCGGAGCAGCCATTTGCGCGTGCCGTCATTCGAATGCTGCGCCTCGACCACTTCGGGGCGGCCGATCACGAAACGCTCGGCCAGCCAGGGGCGCATCGTCTTGGCCATGTCGGTCATCGCGGCGAAATCGGTGACCCCGCGATGGTAGAGCCAGTGGAACAGCTGCTTGGCGCGCAGCTTGGCCTGCTTGGCGTCGAGGCCAGCCTCTTCGAGCAGCGCGCGGATGCGGGGGCGGGGCAGGCCCAGAAGGTCGACGCGTCCGTCGCTGCGCGGCGTGATGTCGCGCGGGGCCGGGACGGGATCGACCTGTCCGGGAATGGTCATGAGTGTGGTATCGGGCATGGGAGCCCCCCATATAGGCGCATTGCCGCGGTTGCGAAAGGCCGGGCCGCGCCGAGCGGCAGCCCGATGGTTTCGTCGATATATCTGCACAACCCGGCGCAGGATTGTTACCAATCTGCAACATATCTTTGTTGTCTTCTGTTCATGAAACTGCGCAGCGATCGCCCCGTTGAGTAGGTCCACGCGGCAGAAGTCCGCGGGTTTACGATAACGGAGTACCAACACATGAAATACGCAACAGTCCTTCTGGTCGCAGGTTCGGCTCTTTCGATTTCGGCACCGGTCATGGCTCAGGATGCCGTCGACGGCACCTTCACCGGGCCCCGCGCCGAGATCATCGCCGGCTACGACAGCAGCACCGCAGGCAGCTCGATCGACGACGATGTCAATGTCGACAACGATCAGTCGATCGAAGGCGTCGTCTATGGCGGCGCGCTGGGTTACGACTTCAACGCCGGCGGCGTCGTGCTCGGTGTCGAAGGCGAGTACACCGGCTCGACCGCGGACGTCGAATTCGCGGATGGCGATTTCGAAGGCTTCGGTCTCGGCAACGTCGAAACCGGCCGTGACCTCTATGTCGGCGCGCGCGTCGGCGTTCTGGCCCAGCCCGATCTGCTGGTCTACGCCAAGGGCGGCTACACCAACGCCAGCTACAACATCCGCTCGGCTTCCGGCACGCAGACCTTCGATCAGGACATCAGAGCCGATGGCTACCGCGTTGGTGCGGGCGTCGAATACGCTCTGACCGGTCAAAGCTTCGTGAAGCTCGAATATCGCTATTCGAACTACAGCGATGCCGAGATCGATTTCGAAGGCGACGCCCCCAATACGGATAATTTCGACATCGACACCGATCGTCACCAGGTCGTGGCGGGCGTCGGCTTCCGTTTCTAATCGGATGACGCTTTAAGATTGGCGGGTCGCGGCTTCGTGCCGCGGCCCGCCTTTTCTTCGTCTAGCGACGGCGCGCGCAGGCGACGGTCGCCGCGTCCATCGCCGACGCGACACCATCGAGCGCGTAGCTGTCGGAGAAGCGCCGCCCGCGAATATCGGTCGCGCTCACGCTCATGCGGTCTGCCGACCGCAGCGCCGCGACGATCGCCGCGTCCATGGTCCGGTCCGCACCCCAGCCATCGACACCGCCACCGGTCAGAGCGAAGCGTTGCCGTCCGACCTGCAGGGTGATGGAACCGCCTTGCCGCGTTTCGCGCGACAGGCGGAAATGCGTTTGTCCACGAATGTTGCGCCGGGGCCAGGTGGCGATACTGGCATAGGCAGGCTCTCGGTCGGCTCCCCGGTTAGCGCGGGGCAGAGCGATGGCGTAGCAGCGCGGGCCGGCCTCGTCGCGGAAGGCGCCCCATTTCCCGAAGACTCCAAGGCTTTCCTTGGCCGACAGCGGAGCAGCGAGAAGGAGCAGCAGAACGAGGGCCAGCCTAGACATAGGCGATCTCGACCACTTCCCATTCCTTGGCGCCGGCTGGCAGCTGCACCGAGCGGATGTCGCCGACCGAAGCGCCCTTGAGCGCCCGGGCGAGAGGCGAGGACCAGCCGATCCGACCGACTCCCGCATCCTGTTCGTCGTCGCCGACGAGGGTAATGCATTTCTGGACATCGTCCTCGTCTGCAAGCGTCACCCTCGCGCCGAAGAAGGCGCGCTGCCGGTCGGATTGGTCAAGCGGGTCGATGATTCGCGACGCCTTCAAACGGCGCGCGAGATGCGCGAGTTCGCGGTCGATCTCGCGCATCCGTTTGCGGCCGTAGATATAGTCACCGTTCTCGCTGCGATCGCCATTGCCCGCCGCCCAGCTCACGATCTCGACGATCGCGGGCCGCTCGGTGCCGAGCAGAAGGTCGTAACGCGCCTTGAGCGCGGCATAGCCTGCAGGCGTGATCGGATTGGTCGGCGCACTCATGATGCGCCTCCTATCGCAATCTAGCGCAGGAAGTCACTCACTGTCCGCGCCCTTCCATAGGGTGCGCGCTCGGGATGGAGCTGCTCGTAGACCGCCGCGTTCTCGATCACCCGATGGACGTAGTTCTTGGTCTCGAAGAACGGGATCTTCTCGATCCATTCGAGCCAGCCGATCGCTCCGGTGCGCGGATCGCCATTGGCGCGCAGCCATTTGTTCACATTGCCCGGTCCAGCGTTGTAGGCCGCGAATGCCAGCGGGTAGCTGCCATCATAGCGCGCCACCAGCCGCTCGATATGGTTGCTGCCGAGCCGGATGTTGTAGTCCGCATCGCTGATCAGGCTGGCATTCATATAGGTCATTCCCGCGCGCTCGGCTTCCTCGCGCGCGGTGCCAGGCATCAGCTGCATCAGACCGGTCGCGCCGGCATGGCTGATGGCGTTCTGCGCGAACTGGCTTTCCTGCCGCGTGATCGCATGGACGAGCGTGAAGTTCGTACCCGGGGGGAGCGGCAGGGTCGGGAAGCCCTGCGCGACGAATGCGTCGTGCCCGTCGGCCCCCGCCGCTTCCGCGACATTGACCGCCAGATCGCGCCGACCGATCTCGCGCGCGAGTTCGGCCACCAGCGCGTGTTCCTCGGGCGTATCGGCGGACTGGGCAAGCTCGCGATAGAACTGGATCCCCGTGCTCCACGGGGCGCCCTGCGCCACGTGACGGGTCGCGGCCACCAGCGGCGAAGTTGCGAACTCGCGGCGCTGCTGGTCGGTGGGCGTCGCCACCGCCGCCTGCTGCAGCGAGGGAACCGGGCGCCCGAGTTCCTTGTGCGCCAGCTGACCGTAGAATCGGTCCGGATATTGCGCCGCAAGGTTGAAATAGCGTTCCGCCTCCTGCGCCATTCCGGCACGCGAGGCAGCGAGGCCGGCCCAATAGAAGCCCTTCGAGCGGGTCTGCGGAGTCTCGGCGGCGGCGCCGTAGCGGTAGAACAGCGGCGCGGCGCGCGCGCCATCGCCCGAGTTCCAAAGCGCGCTGGTGCCACCCAGCCACATCAACGAGGTGTAATCGTCGCGCAGGCGGTAACTGCCCTTGCTGACGTCGTAACCCGGCGCGAACAGGTCGTCGACCGAACCGGCGATCCGCGCCGCCTGATCCGAGCTGGCGCCGCGCGCGACGCGCAGCATCTCGCCGATCATCGCCTC
>JAHJWA010000234.1 GCA_018828205.1 Alphaproteobacteria bacterium | reverse complement strand
GTCGTAGGGCTGCAGGATCAGGCACCCGCGCGCGGCCCAGAAATCGTGCAGCGCGAGGATCATGTCCTGGAAAGATCGGCGAGGATTGCGGTCCATGGCGGCGGGCTTTGGCTTATGGCTTCGGGAGCGTCAATGCCGCGTGGCGGGCAAGGGACCGGTATGGACGCGCCGCACGCCCGCCTCTCGACTTCGCTCGAGGCGAACGGAAGTGAGGGGGGGGGCGCTTGGGATCACCCCTTTCCGTTCGTGTCGAGCGAAGTCGAGACACCCGCCTCGACCTCGGTGGAAGCGAACGGTGGCAGGTTTGTGCGACACAATGTCAGGTTCTATTGATATAGTCAGCGAATCGCGACATATGGTCAGGTAGACCTTACACGGAGACTGGCCATTCGTACTCGGCTCCCATCGCTAACCTCAGCAGAGCCCGACGCATGAAAAACCGCCTCCGCGTGCTGCGCGCCGAGCGCGAGTGGAGCCAGGCCGAGCTGGCCGGGCGGCTCGATGTCTCGCGCCAGGCGGTCAATGCGATCGAGACGGGCAAGCACGATCCCTCGCTCGGTCTCGCGTTCAGGATCGCCCGGCTGTTCGCCATGCCGGTCGAGCAGATTTTCGACGACGGAGCCCATGGCGGCGAGCGGTGAGCAGGGCCCAGCCGCCGACCCTGCCGCGATTTCGTACCTGACCTTAACCGCCCCGCCCTATAGAAGGAGCCGACCATGACCCAGACCCGAATCCGCCTCGCCGCCGTGCTGACCGCCGGCACTCTGCTCGTCACGCTGCAGGCCTGCACCACCGTCGCCGAGGATAGCGCGGCGGCAACCGCGGCCGCACCCGCAGCGCCCGCGCAGCCCGCCGGCCCGGCGCTGTGGCAGGTCGCCGACGAGGACACCACGATCTATCTGTTCGGCACCGTCCACGCGCTGCCCGAGGATATCGACTGGTACAGCGGCCCGGTCGCCACCGCGCTGGGATCCTCGGGCACGCTGGTGACCGAGATTCCCTCAGGCTTCGAGCAGGACCCGGCCAACCAGCAGAAGATCATCGGCATGGCCATGCTCCCCGAGGGCGAAAGCCTGCGCGAGCTTCTCGATCCCGAGCAGCGCGCCAGCTACGAGGCGGCGATGACCTCGCTCGATCTCCCGGTCGGCGCCTTCGACCGTTTCGAGCCGTGGTTCGCCGGGATGAATCTCGCGGTGCTGCCGCTGCTCAAGGCTGGCTATGCCGCCGAGAGCGGGGTCGAAAAGGTGGTCGAGCAGCGCGCGCCCGAGGGTGCGACGCGCGACGCGCTCGAGACGGTCGAGTTCCAGCTCGGCATGCTCGACACCCTGCCGCCGCAGTCGCAGGTCGATTTCCTCACCGCCACCACCGATATGATCGACGAGATCGTGCCGATGATGAACCAGATGCTGAGCGAATGGGTCGAGGGCGACGCCGAGGCGCTGGGCGCGCTGATGAACGCCAATCTCGCCGATCCGGTGCTCGCCGAAGCGCTGCTCTACGGTCGCAACCGCACTTGGGCGGCGTGGATCGACGAGCGGCTCGACACGCCCGGCACGGTG
This sequence comes from Alphaproteobacteria bacterium, assembly GCA_018828205.1. Lineage (GTDB taxonomy): Bacteria > Pseudomonadota > Alphaproteobacteria > Sphingomonadales > Sphingomonadaceae > Qipengyuania. The sequence goes on along the minus strand of JAHJWA010000234.1, from coordinate 3,523 downwards.
TTCGTGGCGGTCGGCGCAGGGCATCTCGCGGGCACCCACAGCGTGCAGGATTATCTCGAACAGCGCGGCACGACCGTGACGCGGATCCAGTGAGCCTGCGTCTCGCCTTGTCGGCGCTCGGCGCGCTGCTGCTGGCGGGCTGTTCCGACCAGCCCGCGCCCGCCTCGCAGCCCGAGAGCCAGCCGATCCTGTGGGAGCTGGCCAGTGCCGAAGGGGAGATCGAGGGGTGGTTGTTCGGCACCATCCACGCGCTCCCCGACGGGGTCGAATGGCGCTCGGCTCTGCTCGACGGCGCGCTGGCCGAGGCCGATGTGCTCGCGGTGGAGGTCGCCTCGCTCGACGACGGGGTGGCGCTGGGCGAATTGTTCACCCGGCTCGCCTTCGATGACCCGCCCGGCCCGCTCGCCGCGCGGGTCGATCCCGCGCTCGCCGACCAATATCAGGCGCTGCTGACCCGCGCCAAGGTCCGCCGCAGCCATTTCGACGCGATGGAGACCTGGGCCGCGGCGCTGACGCTGGCGCAGGTGGCGCAGCAGGCGAAATCCGAGAACGGGGTCGACCGCGCGCTGATCCGCGATTTCGGCACCCGCGAGATCGTCGAGTTCGAAGGCGCCGAGACGCAATTGCGGATTTTCGACGACCTGCCCGAAAAGGAGCAGCGCGACCTGCTCAACGCGGTGATCGGCGAGACCGAGGATTACGAGCGGGACATCGGCCGGATGGCGCGGATGTGGCAGGCGGGCGACGCGGAGCAGCTGAGCGCGCTCACCGGCGAGGGCATCCTCGCCGATCCCGAGCTCTACGAGGCGCTGCTCGCGGGGCGCAACCGCGCCTGGGCGGCGCAGCTGGAAAACCTGCTCTCGGCCGAGGCCCGGCCCTTCGTCGCGGTGGGCGCGGCGCATATGTTCGGCGCCGACGGCCTGCCTGCGCTGATGGAAGCGCGCGGCTATAGCGTCCGCCGCATCCAGTAGCCCCCCTTCCCCGCCGGCCCTGCGGCCTTGCGTTTTCGCGCTCACCTGCTAAGCGCCCGCCAGTCCGGTGCCATGGTCATCCCTGGAGGCGTGGTGAACCGGACGACAACCACAAGCAATTCGAAAGGTACGAACTCATGAGCGATGCTCTGACCCTGCCGGCCGAGACGCGCGAACGGGCTGGCAAGGGAGCCTCCCGTGCACTGCGTCGCGATGGCCGTGTCCCCGCCGTGATCTATGGCGGCAAGGAAGAACCCGTGATGATCCACATCGAGGAGAAGGAGCTGGTCAAGCAATTGATGACCGGTCACTTCATGAACTCGATCGTCGAGATCGAAATCGACGGCAAGACGCTGCGCACCCTGCCCAAGGATGTCGCGCTCGACCCCGTCAAGGATCGTCCGATCCACGCCGATTTCCTGCGCATGGTCAAGGGCGGCAAGATCGAGGTCCAGGTTCCCGTGGTCTTCACCAATGAGGAAGCCTCGCCGGGTCTCAAGAAGGGCGGCGTGCTCAACGTGGTCCGTCACGAGCTCGAGCTGGTCTGCGACAATGATCGCATCCCCAGCGAGATCGTGATCGACGTCACCGGCAAGGAAGTCGGCGATGCGATCCACATCAGCGAAGTCACGCTTCCCGAGGGCAGCGAGAGCGCCATCACCGATCGCGATTTCACCATCGCCACGCTGGTTGCGCCTTCCGCGCTCAAGCGCGCCGAGGGTGAAGCCGGCGACGACGAGGCAGTGGACGCGGGCGGCGTTGCCGCGACCGAACAGGGTCCCGACGACGACGCCGCTCAGGAGCAGGAAGACAAGAGCGCCTGATCGGCACTCTCTTCCCCTACGCACAACCAAGACACCGGGCTTCGCAAGAGGTCCGGTGTTTTCGTTTGTGCCCGGCAGGTGAAAGCAAGCCTGCGGAGGGGTGACGCGGCGCCGGGCGTCGATTAAGCGCTCGCCCATGCAAATCTGGACAGGCCTCGGAAATCCCGGACCCCAATACACCATGCAGCGGCACAATGTCGGCTTCATGGCCTGCGACGTGATCGCCGACATGCATGATTTCGGACCGGTGCAGAAGAAGTTCAGCGGCTGGGTCCAGGAGGGCCGGATCGGCGGCGAAAAAATCCTGCTGCTCAAGCCCGCCACCTTCATGAACGAGAGCGGCCGCGCGGTGGGCGAGGCGCTGCGCTTCTACAAGCTGGGCACCGAGGCGCTGACCGTGTTCCACGACGAGCTCGATCTGGCGCCCTTCAAGGTCAAGGTGAAGCAGGGCGGCGGCCACGCCGGGCACAACGGCTTGCGCAGCATCGACCAGCATTGCGGGGCCGAGTTTCGCCGGGTGCGGATCGGAATCGGGCACCCCGGGCACAAGGACCGCGTCACCTCCTATGTGCTGGGCAATTACGCCAAATCCGAGATGGACGACCTCGTCGCCATGCTCGGTGCGATGGCGGCGGAGGCCGAACGGCTCGCGCGGGGCGAGGATGCGCGCTTCATGAACGACGTCGCGCTTCGGTTGCAGGAAATCTGAGACTCGCCAAATCCTGTGCTAGTCTCCTCCGGATGCAGAGGAGATTCGCATGCCCGATCTGACCCGCCGTTCGCTGCTCGCCGGCGCCGCCGCCACCACCGTTCTCGCCGCCACCGCATCGCGCGCGCAGGGCGACACGGTCGCCAGCACGCCCGATCTCGCGGGCAAATCGGTGCTGATCACCGGCTGCTCCTCGGGCTTCGGCCGGCTCGGCGCCGAGCATTACGCGCGCGCCGGGGCGCGGGTCTTCGCCACCATGCGCGGCCTCCCCCGCCCCGAGGCCGAGGAGCTGCGCAGCCTCGCGGCGCGCGAGGGTCTCAACCTTCACGTCATCGAGATCGACGTGCTGTCCGACGAACAGGTCGAGCGCGGCGTCGCCGAGGCGATGCGGATCAACGGCGGCCCGCTCGACGTGCTGATCAACAACGCCGGGATCGGCATCTCCGGTCCGGTCGAGGTGCAGGACATGGAAGCCACGAAGCTGGCCTTCGACACCAATGTCTTCGGCTGCCACCGGATGGCGCGCGCGGTGCTGCCGGGGATGCGCGAGAAGGGCGGCGGGCAGATCTTCCAGATCTCGAGCCAGCTCGGGCGCGTCATCGTCCCCTATGGCGGGCATTACTCCGCCACCAAATTCGCGCTCGAGGCGATGGGCGAGCAGCTCGCCTACGAGCTGGTGCCGCACAATATCGAGGTGACGATCATCGAGCCCGGCGGCTACCCGACCGAGGTCTGGGTCAATCGCAACATCTACACCGGCGCGCTGAAGGAGCGGATCGCGGCGGAGCACGCGCAGGGCTATCCGCAGGTGGTCGCGCGGATGGGCACCGAGGACGGCTCGGGCCGCTCCGCCGATCCGATGGATGTGCCGCGCGCGATCGCCCGCACCATCGCCCTGCCCGCCGGCACCCGCCCGCTGCGCGTGCCCGTCAGCGGCGGCCCGATCCCGCAGACCGCGATCAACGAGGTCACCGCGCGCACCCAGCTCGAATGGCTCGGCCGCTCGCCGCAGCTGGGCC
>JAHJWA010000233.1 GCA_018828205.1 Alphaproteobacteria bacterium | reverse complement strand
GGCGAGGCTGCGCGTCAGATCGATCTGATAGCTCGACAGCTCCAGCACATAGACCCCGACGCCATTGTCGTTGGGGGCAAGCGGCTCCTGCTCCAGGATCGGCAGGCCGATATTGCCGCCCATGGTCGCGGGCACGCCTGCGGTCTTGAAGATGTGGTGAACCAGCGCGGTGGTGGTCGACTTGCCATTGGTGCCGGTGATGCCGACGACCCTGTGCGGCGGAAGGTCTGCCCGCGCCTGTGCGAACAGTTCGATATCGCCGATCACCGGCACGCCGAATTTGGCCGCATGAGCTGCGATGGGGTGCGTGTTGAGCGGGACCCCGGGGCTCACAACCACACCGGCATAGCCGGTCAAATCCGCCTCGAGCAGATCGGCCAGCACCGCGCGCCCGGCGAAGGGTTCGCGCGCTTCGGGCCGCGTGTCCCAGGCGATCACACCCGCTCCGGCGGCGAGTAGCGCCTCCACCGTGGCCCTGCCCGAGCGGGCGAGGCCGAGGACGGCATATTTCCTGCCGGACCAGGCGGGGCTGACGATCATCGCAACTTCAGCGTGGCCAGCCCCAGGATGGCGAGCACGATCGCGACGATCCAGAAGCGGATCACGACCTTGCTCTCGCTCCAGCCCAATTGCTCGAAATGGTGGTGGATCGGCGCCATCCGGAACACCCGCTTGCCCGTGCGCTTGAACCACACCACCTGGATGATCACCGAGAGCGCCTCGAACACAAACAGCCCACCGACCACGCCGAGGACGATCTCGTGATGCGTCGCCACCGCGATCGCGCCGAGCGCGCCGCCCAGCGCCAGGCTGCCGGTGTCGCCCATGAACACCGCCGCAGGGGGGGCGTTGAACCACAGGAAGGCCAGCCCGGCCCCGATGATCGCCGCGCAGAAGATCGCCAGCTCGCCGGCGCCCGCAACATGGGGAATGCCGAGGTATTCGGAATAATCGACCCGGCCGACCAGATAGGCGATCAGCGCGAAAGTGCCCGCGGCGATGATCACCGGCATGGTCGCCAGCCCGTCGAGCCCGTCGGTGAGGTTCACCGCATTGCCCGCGCCGACGATCACGAAGGCGGCGAAGACATAATAGAAGTAACCCAGCTCGACCCCGAGATTGTTGAAGAAGGGGATATAGAGGAAGGTGTTGATCTGGCCGACGACGATCCAGCTCGCGATCCCGGCGACGAGGAATTCCAACAGCAGGCGCGTCCGGCCCGAGACGCCCTTGTGGCTCGATTTGGAGACCTTGTCGTAATCGTCGAGAAAACCGATCAGCCCGAAACCCGCGGTGACCGCCAGGCAGGCCCAGATGAAGGGGTTGGACAGGTCCATCCACAACAGCAGCGAGAGGAACAGCGAGGTGAGGATCATCAGCCCGCCCATGGTCGGCGTGCCGCGCTTGGCGAGATGGGTCTGGGGCCCGTCCTCGCGGATCGGCTGGCCCTTGCCCTGGCGCACGCGCAGCATGGCGATGAAGCGCGGACCGATCACCAGACCGATCAGCAGCGCGGTCAGCAGCGTCGCGCCCGCGCGCGCCGTCTGGTAGCGTACGAGGTTGAAAACGCCTTCGAATTCAAACCATTGGGCCAGCAGATAGAGCATTCAGCCTTCCCGGCGCGTGAGGTGTTCCACGAGTTTGCCGAGCCCGATCGAGTTGGACCCTTTGACGAGGATCGCATCGCCGGCGACGATTGCGAAATCCTCCAGCGCCCCGATCGCGTCTGCAGCGCTGTCGCAATGGGTGAAACTGCCCGCAAAGCCAAGCGGAAGTCCGGCACCTTTCCCCAATTCGCGCGCGAGCGGGGCCATTTCCCCGCCCACCAGAATGGCGTGGTCGACCCCGGCGGCGATCAGCGGTTCGGCAAGCTGGGCGTGGAAGGCGGGGCCGAAGTCGCCCAATTCCTTCATTGCGCCAAGCACCGCGATACGGCGGCCCGCGGGCGTCGCCCCCAATTGCGCCAGCGTGGCGCGCATGCTCGCCGGATTGGCGTTGTAGCTTTCGTCGATCAGCAGCGCCTTGCCGCCCGGTGCCGCCACCTGATGGCGCGCGCCGCGGCCCTTGAGCCCGCCCATCTCGGCCAGCGCCAGTCCCGCAGCCGCCATGTCGGCCCCGCAGGCCAGCACCGCGGCCATCACCGCGAGCGCATTGGCGATCCAATGCTCGCCCGGCTCGGCGACGGTGAAGCACATCCGGCCTTCGGGGTATTCGCAGGTCACGAGCGAGCCGCCATTGGCGCTGGGGATCGCGTCGAGCAACCGCATGGTTGCATGCCGCGCGCGGCCAAAGGATACGACCCGGGCGCCGCCCTCTTCGGCGTGATGGCGCAGCCGCTCGAAATGCGGGCTGTCGGCGGGGATTACGGCGACGCCGCCCGGCTCCAGTCCGGCGAAGATCTCCGCCTTGGCATCGGCGATCGCTTCCTCGCTGCCGAGGTTCTCGATATGCGCGGGCGCGATCGTGGTGATCACCGCGACATGCGGGCGGACGTGGCCGGTCAGCGCCGCGATCTCGCCCGCGTGGTTCATACCCATCTCGAACACGCCGAAGCGGCTGCGCGCGGGCATGCGTGCCAGGCTGAGCGGCACCCCGACATGATTGTTGTAGCTGCGGATCGAACGATGCGCCTGCCCGCGGCTCGAACGCTCGAGCGCGGCGAAGATCGCTTCCTTGACCCCGGTCTTGCCGACCGAGCCGGTCACGCCGACGATCGTCGCCTCGCCGCGATTGCGCGCAGCGGCAGCCAGCGCGTGAAGCGCCACGGTCGTGTCCTCGACCAGGATATGCGGATAGGGCACCGGGCGGTCGACCAGCGCGGCGCCAGCCCCCTTGGCGAAGGCGGCGTCGAGGAAGAGGTGGCCGTCCATCGCTTCGCCCTTGAGCGCGACGAAGAGATCGCCGTCGCGGACGTCGCGCGAATCGGTCTCGACACCCGAAACCTGAAAAGCGCCGCTCGCCATCCCGCCGGTCGCCTCGGCGATCGCGGCCGCGTCCCACAGCGCCAGCGGAAGCTGGTCGGAGGGAAAAATCGGCCAAGCCT
>JAHJWA010000232.1 GCA_018828205.1 Alphaproteobacteria bacterium | reverse complement strand
CGCGGGGAGGGGCTGGGGGTGGAGAGCGCGCCGCAGGCGCGCGTCCGCTCCATCGGCGTGGTGCCCCCCACCCAGCCTCCCCGGGCTTGCAGCGCCGGCGCATAAACAAAAAAGGGGCCGGAACCTTCGTAAGGTTCCGGCCCTTCGCAAGTCGGTGTTCGCAGGAGGAACACGTATAGACAGGGGCACCGAGAGGAGAGAGAGAGGCGCCCCCGCCGAACCTGTGGATCAGTTGTAGGCGCGCTCCCCGTGTTCGGAGATGTCGAGGCCTTCGAATTCTGTCTCTTCCGAGACCCGCAGACCGATCAGCGCCTTGACGATCAGCGCGGCGATCAGAGTGCCGATCCCCGCCCAGGCGATCGTTACCAGCACGCTGAAGACCTGGACGCCGAGCTGCGCACCGAGCGCGGTCGAACCGTCGCCCGGGCCGCCGAGGAAAGGCTGGTAGACCACCGCGGTCCCGATCGCGCCGACGATGCCGCCGATGCCGTGGATCCCGAAGGCGTCGAGCGAATCGTCATAGCCGAACTTCGCCTTCACCTTGGCGACCGCGATGTAGCAGATCGCCGCCGAGAGGATGCCGAGCAGGATTGCGCCGAAGGGGCCTGAATTGCCCGCCGCGGGGGTCACCGCGACCAAGCCGGCGATCACGCCCGAACAAAAGCCCAGCGCCGATCCCTTGTGGCCGACCACCCGCTCGATCACCATCCAGGTCAGAGCGCCGGCCGCGGTCGCGACGAAGGTGTTGATCATCGCCAGGCCCGCCGAACCGTCCGCCTCGAGCGCCGAGCCGGCGTTGAAGCCGAACCAGCCGACCCACAGCAGGCCGGTGCCGACCATCGTCAGCGTCATCGAATGCGGGGGCATCTGTTCGTCGGGATAGCCGCGACGCTTGCCGAGCAGATAGGCGAGCACCAGGCCCGAGACGCCGGCGTTGATATGCACCACCGTGCCCCCGGCGAAATCGAGCGCGCCATCCTCGAACAGCAGCCCGCCGCCGGCCCAGACCATATGCGCGATCGGGAAATAGACGATCGTCAGCCAGATCGGCACAAAGGCCATCACCGCAGAGAACTTCATTCGCTCCGCGGTCGCGCCCAGGATCAGCGCCGCGGTGATCGCAGCGAAGGTCATCTGGAAGCTGATGAAGACGTATTTGCTGATCACCTCGTCGGTGAAGGTCGCCGCAGTGCTGCTGGCGTCGGTCCCGGAGAGGAAATAGCTGCCACCGCTGACGAAGAGGCCCAGCGTGCCTTCGTAGGTCGTGTCGCCGAAAGACAGCGAATAACCCCACATCACCCACACCAGCATCGCCAGCGCCGCGGTGGCGCCGATCTGGGTCATCGTGGAAAGCATGTTCTTCTGCCGCGTCAGTCCGCCGTAGAACAGCGCGAGGCCGGGCAGGATCATCAGCAGCACGAGGATCGTGGCGGTCATCATCCAGGCGTTGTTGCCCGGATTGGGTACGGCGGCGGCTTCGACCGCCTCCTGCGCGAAGGCCGGCGTCGCAGCCAGAAAAGCGGCGCCGAAGAGCATCGCGCCGCTGAACATCTTCCGGATCATTGTCTGGTCCCCTGTTGTGTCGATCGCGGTCACAGCGCGGTCTCGCCGGTCTCGCCGGTGCGGATGCGGGTTGCGCTGGCGAGGTCGAAGACGAAGATCTTGCCATCGCCGATCGTCTCGGTGCGCGCGGTCTGCTGGATCATCTCGACCACCTGCGCGGCAAGATCGTCGCTGGCGGCGACCTCGATCTTCACCTTGGGCAGCATGTTGGTCGAATATTCGGCCCCGCGGTAAATCTCGGTCTGGCCCTTCTGGCGTCCGAAGCCCTTGACCTCGGACACGGTCATTCCCGCAACCCCGATCGATCCCAGCGCTTCGCGCACCTCGTCGAGCTTGAACGGCTTGATGACGGCGATGATGTATTTCACGCGGCCCCCCTGAGCTATCGCTTCCGGGCCCGATCCCGGCAAAGGGGGGCTTTGCAATTGCTGTGCCAACACGACGATACACGCAATTTGGCGACAAACGCGGGTTCGTCGGGGTAATTTTCAGCAAACTTCCGCCCAAGGAATGGGCGAGTGCCTAAATTTAAGGCAATAGTATACTTGACAAAGCAGGTGGAGATTCGCACATGGTAGCGCGACAGGCCGGCGCTCAACATTCAGATTTACTCGCGATCCCGGTCGCGAGTTTGCCTGATGCAGAATTTACCGTGGTTCGAATTAATGGTGGTGTGGTTGCGTATCGTGCGGCGGATTGCGTTTGGCCTGTGAAAGCCGGACGTGAACTTTCCCTCCGCTCGGTCCATGATTGAGGGCGCATAGCAGGATCGTCTCAATTTCTGGCAGCGCGACCGCATGAACCGAAAGAAGTTCCACGAAACGATTGTGGAAGGTGGTTAGTTCTCGAAAATCCAGACGCACTTCTTTGTTCGCAAATATGTCCGCCAGCCCCCCAGTGTGAAGCATGGTGTGGGAGCGAATGTAGGCTTGCTTCAACTCCGTCCGGTCCATGGGGCCACCGGCAGCAAGGGTGAGGGTGTTGCCGCGCCACTCCATCACGGCTTGAGGGAACCCCTCGGGGTTTACTTGCCTGGCCAACATCGTGAAGATAGCTTCGGCGTTATATTCTTTGAGGAATTTTTTGGAGGTTGCGGCTTCAATCTGATTGTGAGCGATCAGGGTAGCCAGTGCGAGCGTTTCACAGACCTTTCGCACTTGAAGATAGCCGAGCTCGCCAGAAACGATTGCGGAGTGGATGCCTTCGTCTTCGTTTGAGCATCGGACGATGTTGGCGAGCGTATCGAGTCGAAATTTGATATGGCCCATAAGGCCACCGTAATGCCTCACCATGTCTTCACGAGAGAGTTTGGTCATGACAGAAACCGATCAAAGGAAAGAAGACGAAGTGCTGAAGCGGATGCTGAAGACGCCGCCGAAGCCGCACCATGAAGGGAAAGGGGGCAAGCCGAAGCCCGCCCCCTCCAAGGATCAGAACAGACAGGGCTGATCGGGATCAGCACCGCGCTTCCCGGTTTTCACCTCGGACACGCGCCCTTGGTTCCAACCGAGATCCGCTGCAATGTCGTGCTGAAACTCGCCAGTAGCGAGTCGCTGCTTTACCTTGCAGAAGACTTCTGGGGTGTAAGGCGCCCTCTCGGGACGCTTGGGTCGTTGCACTTCCATGGATTTAGCCTTCCATGTTGCGACCGGACTTGACGGGAATCCCCCAGCGTGGGTATTCCCACAACCAACGGGGATTAGCCCGCTCCTGCCCCCGGACTAGGAAAGGCAGGAGTTGCCCCCGAGAGAGCCCCGGTGTTTGCCGCACCGGGGTTTCTCGCATTCTGGGCAATCAGGCGCTTACCACGGCTACCCATTAGGGCTTCCTCGGAACGCTCAAAGTCATTCAACTTGCGGGTGTTGTAGCGGAAGTCGAATTCGGTCGTGTAGCGCGACAGGTGGGCTTCGCTCACATGGTGATACACGCCGATGATGCCGCGCTTGAAGATCGAAAAGAAGTTCTCAATCGTATTGGTGTGGAAGTAGGTCGCGCGGACATACTCGCCAAGCGAGTGCTTCACGATGCCGTGGCCGGTGAATTCCTTACCGACCGACTTATAGCCGCTGTGGTCGTCGGTCATGAGCCAGCTACCACGGTCCACATTGGTAACGAGGACGGAACGCAGCGCCTCGCCTGTGACCTTGGCAACGTGGAACGAACGAACGTGACCGTCACGCTCGACTAGAGCGACGACAGCCTGCTTGCCCTTACCGCCTTGCATATTCTTGCCACGCTTCGAGGCATGCTTGTTCATTTCCTTGCCGCCAACATAGGTTTCGTCGGCTTCGACCGTGACACCGTGACCGCCCATGGGGCCTTCGTGGGTGTCCTTCATGGCTTCGCGGATGCGATGCATCATGAACCATGCAGTCTTGTAGGTAACGCCGAGCATACGGGCCATCTGGTGGCCGCTCATGCCCTTCTTGGAGGCGCAGAGCAGATGATTGGCGAGCAACCACTTGTTGAGCGCAACCTTGGAGCTTTCAAACACGGTGCCGACAGTGACGGTGTATTGCTTGCGGCAATCATTGCACTGGACGACGCCCTTACGGATCACGCCTTCGGGATGCGCCTTGGTCTTGCGGCCACGCTGCGCCGGAAGGCGGGTAGCGTTGAGCGAACCGCAGTGCGGGCAGAACGGACCTTCGGGCCAGTGGAGCGCCTCAAGGTGCTCGCGGGCTGCGTCGGCGCTCTGGAAGCGAGGGGCGAAGATGTCGACTGCGTTTTCCATGGCTTAGTTATCGCCTAGGAATGCTGCTTTGTCAAGTATACTATTGCCAAATTTAAGGCAGATCGAGCTCCGCATAGACGGGCAGATGGTCCGAGGCGACGCTGGCGAGCGGGCTGTGGTGGACACGCGCATCGTGGTAGGTCCAGCTGGGCGAGGTGACGATCCGGTCGAGCCGGGCGATGGGGCCGCGGCTGGGGTAGCTCGGGCCCGGCGAGATCGCGTGCCAGTCCTCGCCGAATTCGCGCATCGCGCCGGTGAACCGGCCCCACTGGTTGAAATCGCCGCCGATGATCGTCGGGCAATCCTCGGTCGTCTTGGCGACGAAATCGAGCAGCGCGCGCACCTGGTCGCGGCGGCGCAGGCCCGAGAGGTCGAGATGGGTGCCGATGATGCGGATGTTGCGCCCCTCGATCCCGATCACCGCATTGGCGGCGCCGCGCGGTTCGAGTGTGGGCAGGTGGAGCGCTTCGGCATCCTGCACCGCGAACTCGCGCCGCACCAGGATCGCGTTGCCGTGCCAGCCGATGCTGCGCGGGCGGCGCGCGACATCGACCACTTTCCACGGATAGTCGTCGAGCAGCGCGCGCGGCAGCACGCTGGCGCGGTCACCGAAGCGCCGGTCCGCCTCCTGCAGCACGATCACATCCGCATCGATCTCGCGCAGCACCGCCATGATCCGCTCGGGATCGCATTTGCGATCGCGGCCGATCGCCTTGTGGATGTTGTAGCTGGCGAAGGTGAGCCGCATCGGGCCTCAGAGAAAATCCGCCAGCGTCGCCATGAAGCGGTCGAACTGGTCGTGGTGGAGCCAGTGACCCGCCTTCTCGAACTCGATCACGCGCGCGGTGTTGAAATGGTCGAGCCGTCCGTCGCCCTCGGGGTTGGAGGCCCAGCTGTCGGCACCGTAGAGCAGCAGCGTGGGCGCAGCGATCGCGGCCCAGGTCTGGTGGAGGAATTCGTCGGCGACATCCTCGACCGGCCAGACGTTGAGATGCGGATCGAACTTCCAGGTGTAGGTGCCATCCTCGTTGCGGTTGACGCCGTGAATGGTGAGATGCCGCGCCTGTTCCTCGGTGAGGTAGGAGTTCTCCTCGATCATCCGCTGGAAGGCGGTCTCGATGCTCTCGTATTTGCGCGGGCTGCGCGCGGAGGCGGCGCGCTTCTTGTCGATCCATTCGCGCGCGCGTTCGGGATAGGGAGTCTCGCGCATCTCGGCCTGGCGCTTGGGGCTGGGCCCGAGCCCTTCGATGGCGACCAGCTTGGTCACCATCTCGGGGAAGGTCCCGGCGTAGCGCAGCGAGACATTGCCGCCCATCGAATGGCTGACGATCGTCACCGGTCCGACGCCGAGCTGGTGGATCAGCTGCGCCAGATCGTAGACCATGTCGCTGGTCTGGTAGTTGCCGTCGCTGACCCAGTCCGAATCGCCGTGGCCGCGGTGATCCATCGCGATCACGTGCCAGTCGTCGCGCAGCTTCTCCGCCACCCAGTCCCAGCTGCGCGCATGGTCGCGCCCGCCATGGACCAGCACCAGCGGCGGCTTGCCGCGATTCCCCCAGTCGACATAGTGCAGCCGCAGCCGCTGCGAGATGAAGGTTTGCGAAGTGGGTCCGGAGTGCGTCGTCATCACGACCCCATGCCGCGAAGCCGCGTCGCTCGCAAGTCAGCGCTCCTTGGTCGCCGAGAAGGTCAGGCCCGGGTTCTTTTCTTCCTGATAGGTCACATCCCAGGGGCTCTTGGCCATGAACACCAGATCGCCGTCGCGGTCGCGCGCCAGATGCGCGCGGTTGAACTTCTCGAAATCGTCGAGCGCCGCGGGTTCGCCCTTGAGCCAGCGCGCGGTCGAGAAGGGCGCCATCTCCAGCCCCGCCTCGACCTTGTATTCGGCCGAAAGCCGCGAGACGAGCACCTCGAGCTGGAGCTGGCCGACCACCCCGACGATCCACTGACCGCCGATCTCGGGATAGAACACCTGGATCACCCCCTCCTCGGAGAGATCGTCGAGCGCCTTGCGGAGCTGCTTGGTCTTGGTCGGGTCCCGGAGCTGGACGCGGCGCAGGATCTCGGGGGCGAAATTGGGCAGGCCGGTGAAGCGCAGCTCGTTCTTTTCCGACAGGGTGTCGCCGACGCGGAGCGTGCCGTGGTTGGGGATACCGATGATGTCGCCGGCTTCCGCGGTATCGGCGAGCTCGCGATCCTGCGCGAAGAACAGGATCGGCGAATGGATCGCGATCGGCTTGCCCAGCCCCGAGGGGGTCAGCTTCATGCCGCGTTTGAAGGTGCCCGAGACCTGGCGCATAAAGGCGATCCGGTCGCGGTGGTTGGGGTCCATATTGGCCTGGACCTTGAAGATGAAGCCGGTGACCTCGTCGCGATCGGGGCTGACCTGCTCGTCGCCCGCGGGCTGCGGGCGCGGCGGCGGGGCGATCCGGGCGATCGTATCGATCAGCTCGGTGACCCCGAAATTCTTGAGCGCGGAGCCGAACAGCACCGGGGTAAGATCGCCGCTGCGATAGGCCTCGAGATCGAATTCCGGATAGCCGATCTGCGCCAGCTCCATCTCCTCGGCGAATTGCGCGGGAATTTCCGCGTCTTGGTCGCGCTTGCCCCGGAACTCCTTCGACGGGCCCTCGGGCCGGGCCACGCAGCCGCTGGCGAAATCGAGCACGCCCTCGAACTGGCCGCCCATCCCCACCGGATACATCTGCGGCGAGACATCGAGCGCGAGCATGTCGGCGATCTCGTCGAGCAACTCGAACACCGGGCGGCCCTCGCGGTCGACCTTGTTGACGAAGGTGATGATCGGCACGCTGCGCAGCCGGCAGACCTCGAACAGCTTGCGCGTCTGCGGCTCGATGCCCTTGGCGGCATCGATCACCATGATCGCCGAATCGACCGCGGTCAGCGTGCGGTAGGTGTCTTCGGAAAAATCCTCGTGCCCCGGCGTGTCGAGCAGGTTGAAGGTGATGCCGTCACGCTCGAAGGTCATCACCGAGCTGGTCACCGAGATCCCGCGCTGCTGCTCGATCTTCATCCAGTCCGAGCGCGCGCGCCGCGCCTGCCCGCGCGCCTTGACCTCGCCCGCGAGATGGATCGCGCCGCCCTGCAGCAGCAGCTTCTCGGTCAGCGTGGTCTTGCCCGCATCGGG
>JAHJWA010000231.1 GCA_018828205.1 Alphaproteobacteria bacterium | reverse complement strand
GCGGTGATCGCGCGCGCGGCGGTGGGGTCGCTGACCGGAGCGATCCAGACGTTCATCACCCCGTTCTTGGGCGCGCGCCAGCTGAGCCATTTGCCGTCGGGGCTGATCTGGCCGGAGGCGCGGGTGGGGTTGCCGAACAGATCCTCGCGCGGGATCAGCGGCGCGGCCTGGGTCGGCGCGTTCGCCTGCTGCGCGTGGTCGTCGGCGGCTGCGAGCGACGGCATGGCGAGCGAAGTGGCTGCAAGCAGCGCGGCGGTCTTTTTGATCATGATTCTATCCCCTGTTTCGCACGGACTTCGACTTCTACCGAATCGGTCCTAGAGCCGGCCCGCTGATTGGACGATCGCAACTCGACGAAGGCATGACAACGCGGGATCGCCGCAATGCGCGGCGCTACAGGGCGGGGTTGTCGTAAACGTGCCAAGTGAAGATCGCCATCGCGCCGCGGTGCGGGCGCCAGGGCTCGGCCAGTTCGCGGACCGCCTTCTCGCTGGGACGCTCGGGCAGCCCGAGAAGCCCGCCCACGCCCGCCTGGACGGCGAGATCGCCGGCGGGCCAGATATCGGGTCGGCCTTCGGCGAACAGCAGATAGATCTCCGCCGACCAGCGACCGATCCCCTTGATCCGGACCAGTTCGGCGATCGCCTGCTCGTCATCCTTGGGAAGATTGTCGAGATCGAGCTCGCCCGCCGCGACCAGTTCGCACAGGCTGCGCGCATAGCCCTGCTTCTGGCGCGACAGGCCGCAGGCGCGCAGCGTGTCGAAATCCCGCGCCAGCAAGTCCTCCGGGGCGAAACCTTCGCCCAGCTCGGCCTCGAGCTTGCGCCATACCGCGGCGGCGGAGGCAACCGAGACCTGTTGGCCGACGATGGTGCGCAGCAGGGTCATATAGCCGGTCGGGCGGATGCGCGGTTCGGGATGGCCGCAGCGCTCGAGCGCGCCCGCGACCGCCGGTTCGCGCTGCGCCAGTTCGCCCAGCGCGTGGTGCAATTGTTCCGCCGTAAGACCCATGCATCCTCCCGCGGGGCGCTGCCTTGCCAAACCGCGCCGCCAGCCCTAGCAGCGCCACCGAACCGAAGCCACAGCGCCAGGAGCGAAGAGACCCATGCCCAAGCTGATCGTCACCACCCGCGAAGGCGAAACCTCCGAGATCGAGGTCGAGAACGGCCTCACCGTGATGGAAGCGATCCGCGACAACGGCTTCGACGAATTGCTCGCGCTGTGCGGCGGGTGCTGCTCCTGCGCGACCTGTCACGTCCATATCGATCCCGCCTTCGCCGAGCATCTGCCCGCGATGAGCGAGGACGAGGACGATCTGCTCGAATCCACCGAGCACCGCAACGCCACCTCGCGGCTGGGGTGCCAGATCCCCTTTACGGCGGAACTCGACGGGCTGAAGGTAACTATCGCGCCTGAAGATTGATCTTGGTTGCGGCTGGGCAGGGCCGCGCCTAGCTGGCGAGGATGACCACAATCCCCCTTCGCGCCAGCCCGCTCGATCTCATCGGCAACACCCCTCTGGTCCGGCTTGCCGGGCCCAGCGAGGCGGCGGGTTGCGACATCTACGGCAAATGCGAATTCGCCAATCCCGGTGCCAGCGTGAAGGATCGCGCGGCGCTCTACATCGTGCGTGACGCCGAGGCGCGGGGCGAGCTCAAGCCCGGCGGCTGCGTGGTCGAAGGCACCGCGGGCAACACCGGGATCGGCATGGCGCTGGTGTGCAATGCGCTGGGCTATCGCACCATCATCGTCATGCCCGACAACCAGTCGCGCGAGAAGATGGACACGCTGCGCGCGCTCGGCGCCGAGCTGGTCACCGTGCCGCCGACCAAATATTCCGATTGCAACCATTTCGTCCACACCAGCCGGCGGCTGGCCGAAGAGACCGAGAACGCGGTCTGGGCCAACCAGTTCGACAACACCGCCAACCGCAAGGCGCATATCGAAGGCACCGCGAGGGAAATCTGGGAGCAGATGGAGGGACGGATCGACGGCTTCACCTGCGCTGCAGGCACCGGCGGGACGATCGCCGGGGTCGGAATGGGGCTCAAGGAATTCGACGAGACTGTGACGATCGCGCTGACCGATCCGCATGGCGCGGCGCTGTACAATTACTATGCCCATGGCGAGCTCAAGGGCGAGGGTTCCTCGGTCGCCGAGGGGATCGGGCAGGGGCGGATCACCGGCAATCTCGAAGGCGCGCCGATCGACACCCAGTTCCGTATCTCCGACGAGGAAGGCCTCGAATGGGTCGCCCGGCTGCTGCGCGACGAAGGGTTGTGCCTCGGCCTGTCGAGCGGGATCAACGTCGCCGGGGCGGTGGCGCTGGGCAAGCAATTGCGCGCGCAGGGCCACGCGGCGCCTCGGGTGGTCACCATTCTGTGCGACACCGGTTTCCGCTATCTCTCCTCGCTCTACGACCCCGAATGGCTGAAGGCCAAGGGACTGCCGGTGCTTCCCTGGCTCGCCGCCGGCGGAACCGCGCAGGATTGACCCGGTGGCCTTGCCCGTCCTACCAAAGGGCATGGCCCGCTTCTTCGACACCAAGGCGAGGGCGCCTTCGGGCGATTTGCCCCCCATTCCGCTCGGGGGAACCCGCCAGCAGGCGATGAACCGGCTTCAGGTCGGTGTCGGCGGCGTCCTCGGCGTGCTGATGCTGGTCGGGCTGGCGAGCGTGATCCAGAACCAGGCCGACGAGGTCGAGCGCAATGCGGTCCCCGAGGCGGCCTCGACCAATATTCCCGAGCCCCGGACCAAGAGCGCCGATCCGCTGGTGGAAGCGGGCGTGGTCCCCGATCTTCCCGCCACGCCGACGCCCAGCCCGACTGGATCCGCCGCGACTGCGCCGGTCATGCCCGAACAGGGCACCCCCCGCCCCGACGCCGGCCAATAGGATGCGGCTGTTGCTGGCAAGCGCGCTGCTGGCCTGCAGCGCCTGCGGTGCTTCCACCAATCCGGGCGGCGGCGAGGCCGAAGCGCCCAGGACCTCACTCGGCCTGTCGAGCACCTTGCCGATCTACTGGCAGGAAAGCGCCGATTTCGCATCCCTGTTGAAGGAGGATGGCGGCCCGGGCTGGGTGCGGCAGGCGCTGGAAACCCGATTCGATCTCGTTCCGCTCGATGTGCTCAGTGCCGAGGCGCTGGCCCCGCTCGATCATCTGCTGCTGGCGCAGCCGCGCGCGCTCTCGCCTTCGGAGAACGTCGCGCTCGACGACTGGGTGCGCGCCGGCGGCCAGCTGCTGCTGTTCGCCGATCCGATGCTGACCAGCCATTCGCAATTCGCGATCGGCGATCGGCGCCGTCCGCAGGATGTCGTGCTGCTCTCGCCCATCCTGACGCGCTGGGGGCTGGAACTGACCTTCGACACCGCGCAGCCGCAGGGCGAGCGGATCGAGAAGGCGATCGGCCTTGAGCTGCCCGTCGATCTGGCGGGGGCCTTCGTGCCGATCGCCAGTGAGGCGGCGAGCGAATGCACCATCTCCGAAACCGCGATCGCGGCGCGCTGCCGGGTCGGGGAGGGGCGGGTGACCATAATCGCCGATGCCGCGCTGCTCGACGGAGAAGAGGATCCCGATCTGTCGCAGCGCCGCGCAGCGCTCGACGCGCTGGTGGAGCAATCGCTCGCTCGCTGAGGCGGCAATCGTACAATCCGGGGAATATCGGGGACGCAGCCATCGCTGCGCCGGCCCCGAGCGCGCGAGTCGAAGGAAATCAGACACTTTTCGCAACTTCCTGTTAAGGTTTGCGGCACCCGCTGGTGTGGCAAAGCTGCAATAAAACAGGGGTTTACCGGTTCA
Organism: Alphaproteobacteria bacterium; assembly: GCA_018828205.1. Taxonomy (GTDB): domain Bacteria; phylum Pseudomonadota; class Alphaproteobacteria; order Sphingomonadales; family Sphingomonadaceae; genus Qipengyuania. The sequence continues at coordinate 5,760 of JAHJWA010000231.1, read as the reverse complement.
TCCCCAATAATCCCGTAATTTTCCCTTCCATCCCGCTCGCTCCCGCTGTAAACCGCAAACCCATCGGACAGACCATGCCGTGCTGCGTATCGCGCCTGCGATGCGAGCCGCCCGCCATTGCGCGGGGCGGAGCGGGGAAGGTCTGCCCGGGGAGGAGACGCTCGCGCTAGCAGGCCAATTGGGGACGGACAGAAGTGCTTTTCGGGGGTTACAGCGGACAGGCGTTTACGCCGGCTGGCGACAAGGGTCGCTACGTCCTGCCGCCGCTGTTCCGCAAAGCCGTCAAGGAAAGCAGCGAGGCCCGCGTCCTCTGTCTCGCCAAGCACGATCGCTGGAACTGCCTCGTCGGCTTCGGCCTCTCGCGCAAGCTCGAGCTCGAACAGCAGCTCGACCGCGAGGAAGAGATGGCGCTCAAGCTCAACCGCGATTTCGACCGCGAAGTGCGTTCGAGCCAGCTTAACGGCTTCGTCGAGCTGCCCTTCGACGACAGCGGCCGCTTCGTGATGCCGGAATATCTCCGCGATCTCGCCAATGTCGGCGAGGGTCTGTTCTTTCAGGGCGGCGGACGCTTTTTCACGCTGTGGAACCCCGATGAGCTGCTGCGGATGGATGACGCTTGGGCTGCCGCCAAGGCCGCCTGCAAGGCGCTGGTCGACGAAGCCCAGGCGAAGGGGCGCGCCAAGTGAGCGCCGCACCGCATATCCCCGTTCTGCTCGATGAAGTGCTCGAGGCGCTGAATCCGGGCGAGGGCGATGTCATCGTCGACGCCACCTTCGGCGCCGGCGGCTATACGCGCGCGATCCTCGATCGCGGCGCGCAGGTCCACGCCTTCGACCGCGATCCCGACGCGATCGCTGCGGGCGCGGCGATGGAAGCGGAATTCGCGGGACGGCTGACGCTCCACCCGCGGCGCTTTTCCGAGATGGTCGACACGCTGGCTAGCGCAGGCGTCGCCCGCGTCGATGGCGTGGTGATGGATATCGGCGTCTCCTCGATGCAGCTCGACCAGGCCGGGCGCGGCTTCGCCTTTTCCACCGACGGCCCGCTCGACATGCGGATGAGCCAGGCTGGCGACAGCGCCGCCGATTTCGTCAACACCGCCGACGAGGCCGCGATCGCCGATGTGCTCTATCACTATGGCGAGGAGCGCCAGTCGCGCCGCGTCGCCCGCGCGATCGTCGCCGCACGCCCGCTCGAGACCACCGGCGAGCTCGCCCGCGTTGTCCGCAAGGCGCTGGGGCATCGCCCCGGTGCGCCCAAGGATCCCGCCACCCGCAGCTTCCAGGCGATCCGCATCCATGTGAATGGCGAACTCGACGAACTCGCCGAGGGCCTGACCGCGGCCGAACAGCTCCTGTCCGAAGGGGGCCGGCTGGCGGTGGTATGTTTCCACAGTCTCGAGGACCGCATCGTCAAACGCTTCCTGCGCGATGCCTCGCAGGCCGAGGCCGGTTCGCGTCACCTGCCGCAGCTCGATGCGCCCGAGCCGGTTTTCACCCGCGTCAGCAAGGCGATCCGCCCCAGCGAGGCCGAGATCGCGCGCAATCCGCGTTCGCGTTCCTCGGTGCTGCGCAGTGCCATCCGCACCGCGACCCCGGCGAGGGAGGCCGCCTGATGGCCAGCCGCCCCACCCAGGTCCGCCCCGGCAGCCGCATCCGCCAGATCGGCTGGGCGCTGGTGCTCGGGCTGTGCGTCGCGATTTTCCTGGCGCTGACCTTCAAGGTCAACGCGGTGAAGAGCGAGGTGCGGCTCACCGAACGCCAGATCATCGCGATGGAGCGCGAGGCGCTGATGCTCGAAACCGAGTTCCAGACCCGCTCGAGCCAGCGCCAACTCGCCGCCTGGAACGCGGTCGAGTTCGGCTATGTCGCGCCCAGTGCGCGCCATTTCCTCGAAAGCGAACGCCAGCTGGCCTCGCTCGGCCTGCCGCGCGGGCTGAACGCCCCCGACCCGATCCGCGTCGCGCGCAGCGAGCCGGTAGTGGAAGAGGAAGGCCTGTTTGCCGAATGGGTCTCGCCCGTCGCCGCGGCCGAACTCGACAGCGGCTCGGACGACGCGGGCTCCGGTGCGAGCGAAACCGCGCTTGCGGCGGACCTGTCCGCCAAGGGTACGAGCCTCGCGCAGCGGCTCGCGCGCTCCTCCACCGTGTCCTCCGGCCTGTCGGACGCCGGCCAATGAACGCAATGACGGGTTTCGCGCCGATCGGTACCGCCGTCCCGTCTGCCCGTATCCAGCTGGTCTCCATTCGTCAGAATTCGCTGGCGGTGGCCAAGCTGCGGGTGCTGTGGATCGTCCTGGCCTTCGCCTTCGTCGCGCTGCTCGCGCTGATGCGGATCGGTTTTCTCGGCATGTCCGACCGCGCGGTGGCGGCAACCTCGCTCGAGGACGCGCTGCTGCCCGATCGCGGCGAGATCGTCGATCGCAACGGCGTGCCGCTGGCGCGCGCCTTCCCCGCCTATGCGCTGTGGTTCAACCCCGATGCGCTGGGCGAGGACGGTTCGCCGCTCGTGCGCCCGCCGAGCGAGGTCGCGCAGGATCTCAAGGCGATCTTTCCCGAACTCAACGTCGAACGCGTGACCCGCCAACTGGCTTCGGGGCAGCAGGGCTATCTGCGCCGGCGCGTCCTGCCCGAGGAAGCCAACCGCGTGCAGGAACTGGGCGAGCTGGCGCTCGAAATGCCGCAGGAAACCGATCGCCATTATCCGCAAGGCTCGATGGCGGCGCATATCCTGGGCTATGTCGCCGCCGACGGCCATGGCCGCGTGGGAATGGAGCAGGTGCTCGACGAGCGGTTGCTCGATCCTTCGCGTCGCGGCGCGCCGATGGCGCTGAGCATCGACATGCGCGTCCAGGGCGCGCTCGAGGACGAATTGCGCCGCGGCATGAAGCTGGTCGATGCCAAGGGCGCGGCCGGTATCGTGCTCGATGTCGACACCGGCGAGGTGATGGCGCTGGCCAGCCTGCCCGAATTCGATCCCAACAAGATCGATGCCGTCGGTCAAGAACGCATGTTCAATCGCGTCACCAACCAGGTCTACGAGCTGGGCTCGACCTTCAAGCCGCTGACCGTGGCCGCCGCCATCGACGCGGGCGTGGTGCGCGATTTCGCGGCGCGGTGGGATGCCTCGCCCGTCAAGATGGGCCGCTACACGATCACGGACAGCCATTTCCTTGGATCGACGCTCAACGTGCCCGAGACGCTGATCCACTCCTCGAACACGGTAACCGCGCGGATCGCCGACGAACTCGGGCCCGCGCGGATGCGTCAGGCCATGATCGATCTGGGGATGAACGCGCGCCCGCATATCGAACTTCCCGCCAAGGGCTTTCCGATCTGGCCGGGCGACAATTGGCCGCGTCTGCGCAACATGAACGTCGGCTTCGGCCATGGTATCGCGGTGACGCCGCTGCACCTCGCCTCGGCCTATGCGGCGATGGTCAATGGCGGGATCATGCGCCCGACCACGCTGCACAAGCTGGGGGCGGGCGATGTGCCGCAGGGCCGCCGGGTGTTCAAGGCGAGCACCAGCGCGCGGATGCGCCAGCTGATGCGGATGATCTCGATCTTCGGCACCGGTCGCAACGCCGATGCCCCCGGATTCCGCGTCGGCGGCAAGACCGGCTCGGCCGAGAAGCCCGGCGCCGGCGGCTATCAGCGCACCTCGCTGATCTCGACCTTCGCCGCCGCCTTCCCGATGGACAAGCCGCGTTTCGTGGTCGTCACCATGCTCGACGAACCGCGCGGCACGGTGGCCAGCAGCTTCCAGCGCACCGCCGCGTGGAACGCCGCGCCGATCGTGGGTCGGCTGGTGCCTCGCATCGGGCCGATGCTGGGCGTGCTTCCCGATGAAACCCGCGATGTCGATATTTCCGACCTCCGCCCGCTGATCCCGGCTTCGGACCGGTGAAACTGAGCAAACTCTGCAGGGCCGCAGGGCTGGAGTGCAGCCATGACGCCATGGCTGCCGATGATGCGACCGTCACCGGTTTCGCCATCGACCACCGCAAGGTCGCGCCGGGCACCGTCTTCGGCGCCTTCGAGGGCGCGCGGGTCAATGGCGAGGACTTCATCGCCGATGCGGTCAAGGCGGGCGCGGTGGCGGTGGTCGCGCGGCCCGAGGCCCAAGTATCCGGAGCGCATCATATCGCCAGCGCCCAGCCGCGCCGCGCCTTCGCGCAACTGGCGGCGCGCTTCTTCACCCCGGTGCCGCCGCATATCGTCGCGGTCACCGGGACCAACGGCAAGACCTCCACCGTCGAGATGACGCGCCAGATCTGGCGGATGGCGGGCGAGCGCGCCGCCAGCATCGGGACGCTGGGCGTCACCACGCCCGACGACAGCGTCTCGACTGGTCTGACCACCCCCGACATCGTCACCTTCCTGGGCAATATGAGCGGGTTGGCTCGCGAGGGCGTCACCCATGTCGCCTACGAAGCCTCGAGCCACGGACTCTCGCAATTCCGCAATGAGGGCATTCCGGTCGAGGCGGTGGCGTTCACCAATTTCAGCCGCGACCATCTCGACTACCACGCCGACATGGACGACTATTTCGCCGCCAAGATGCGGCTGTTCGACGAAGTCGCCAGCGACAAGGCGCGCGCGGTGGTCTGGGTCGGGACCGGCGGCAGCGAATGGTCCGCGCGCGCGATCGATCACGCGCAGCGGCGCGGACTCGCGCTTGTCACCATCGGCGAGGCGGGCGAGGATATTCGCCTCACCGGTCGCAGCGCCAGCCAGCTCGGTCAGTCGCTCACCATCGAGCACGGCGGTACCACCCGCAGCATCACGCTGCCGCTGATCGGCGCCTATCAGGTCGCCAATGCGCTAACGGCCGCAGGGCTGGCGCTGGCGAGCGGGATCGACGCGGGCCAGGTCTGGGACGCGGTCGCGCGGCTCCAGCCGGTGCGCGGGCGGCTCGAACGCGCGGTTATCACCCCGTGCGGTGCGCCGGTCTATGTCGACTACGCGCACACGCCCGACGCCATCGAGGCGGCGATCGTGGCGCTGCGCCCGCATGTGAAGGGCCGGCTGATCACCGTGTTCGGCGCGGGCGGCGATCGCGACCACGGCAAGCGCGCCCCGATGGGTGAGGTCGCATCGCGGGCTTCGGATGTGGTGATCGTCACCGACGACAATCCCCGCGGCGAGGAAGCCGGGGAAATCCGCCGTCAGGTCATGGCGGGAACCGGCGCCAACGCGCACGAGGTCGCCGGACGCCGCGCCGCCATCGCCGAAGCACTGGCCATGGCGGGGCGCGACGACATCGTCCTGATCGCGGGCAAGGGACACGAACGCGGCCAGATCGTGGGATCGGGCGAAAACGAGAGAGTGCTGCCATTCGACGATGTCGAAGTGGCCCGCGAATGCGCGGCGGCGGCGAATGACGGCAATTGGGACAACGACACATGAGCGCAGCGCTGATCCGCCATCCGGCCATGAAGGCTTGGCCGATTTTTCCCTCCGACCAGCTTCCGCTGGCGCTGTGGGACGCGGCCGCGATCGCCGAGGCGACCGGCGGCGTGGCGAGCGGCGCTTTTCAGGTTTCGGGTGTCGAGACCGATTCGCGCGAGGTCCGCGACGGCGATCTCTTCGTCGCGCTCAAGGGCGAAGCGATGGACGGCCACCGCTTCCTCGACGCCGCTTTCGCCAAGGGGGCCGGAGCCGCGCTGGTCGACCGCCCGGTGCCCTATCCGCATATCCTGGTCGAGGACACGACCGTGGCGCTTCACGCGCTGGCTGCCGCTGCGCGCAATCGCGGC
>JAHJWA010000230.1 GCA_018828205.1 Alphaproteobacteria bacterium | reverse complement strand
TGTCGCGCGAATTGTAGACCAGCGGTGCGCCGTCGATCCGGCTGACGTGCAGGCCATGCGCCGCGGCGACCGCGGCGGGGGCGCAATTGTCCCACTGGTGCTGCCCGCCCGCGTGGAGATAGATTTCCGCCTCGCCGCGGACCACCGTCATCGCCTTGGCGCCCGCGCTGCCCATGGGGACGAGCTCGGCGCCGAGCGCCTCGGCCACCGCCAGCGCCTGCGCAGGGGGGCGGCTGCGCGAGACCACCATACGCGGGGTCGCGGGCGCTGCGGGCAGGGCCGCCGGCCTGTCCGAGCGCAGCACCAGACCCAGCCCAGGCAGCGCGACCGCGCCGATTTGCGCCGCGCCGCCGATCGCCAGCCCGATATGGACCGCCCAGTCGCCGCGCCCCTCGCCATATTCGCGCGTGCCGTCGACCGGGTCGATGATCCAGACGCGGTCCTTGCCGAGGCGTGTCTCGGTGTCGGTGGATTCCTCGGACAGCAGCCCGTCGTCGGGGCGGTGCTGCGCGATCGCGCGGCACAGGAAGCGGTTGGCCGCCTCGTCGCCCGCATCGCCCAGCGCGCGGCCCGCGATCAGGCCCGAGTCGCGGATCGCCAGCGCGATCCGGCCGGCGTGGTGCGCGAGCTGCGCGGCGAGTTCGGAATCGTCCATCGCGGTCCTGCTATTTCAGCGGCATGATCTGGCGGATGATGTATTCGGCCGCCTCGCCCGGGGTCATTGCGACCGTGTTGACCACGATGTCGGGGTTTTCGGGCGCTTCATAGGGGCTGTCGATCCCGGTGAAGTTCTTGAGCTTGCCCTCGCGCGCCTTCTTGTAGAGTCCCTTCACATCGCGCTGCTCGGCGACCTCCAGCGGGGTGTCGACGAAGATCTCGACGAATTCGCCCGCGGGCAGCATGTCGCGCACCATCTGGCGTTCGGCGCGGAACGGGCTGATGAAGGCGGTCAGCACGATCAGCCCGGCATCGGCCATCAGCCGCGCGACCTCGCCGACGCGCCGGATGTTCTCGATCCGGTCGGCATCGGTGAAGCCCAGATCCTTGTTGAGTCCGTGGCGGATGTTGTCGCCGTCGAGCAGGAAGGTGTGGCGGTTCATCACCGCCAGCAGCTTCTCGACCTCGTTGGCGATGGTCGATTTGCCCGAACCCGAAAGGCCGGTGAACCACAGCACCCGCGGGGCCTGGTTCTTGAGGCTGGCGTGATCCTGACGGGTGATGTCGGTCGGCTGCCAATGGACGTTCTGCGCGCGGCGCAGCGCGAAGTGGAGCATCCCGCCCGCCACGGTGCGGTTGGTCAGCTTGTCGATCAGCACGAAACCGCCCAGCGTCCGGTTGTCGGCATGGGGTTCGAAGACGATCGGCTTCTCGGTGTGAACCTCGGCGACGCCGATCGAATTGAGCGTCAGCGTCTTGGCGGCGAGATGCGCCATGGTGTTGACGTTGATCTCGTATTTGGGCTCCTGGACGCTGGCCGAAACGGTCTGCGTGCCCAGCTTGAGCCAATAGGCGCGGCCGACCAGCATGGGGTCGTCGTCCATCCACACCAGCGTCGCCTCGAACTGGTCCGAGACCTGCGGCGGATCCTCGGCGGCCACGATGACATCGCCGCGCGAGCAGTCGATCTCGTCGGCGAAGGTCAGCGTGACCGATTGGCCCGCCACTGCCTCGCCCTGATCGCCCGAGAAAGTGACGATCCGGTCGAGCGTGGTGGTCTTGCCCGAGGGCAGCACCCGCAGGGCTGCGCCCGGCTTGATCGTGCCGCCGGCGACCAGCCCGGCGAAACCGCGGAAGTCGAGATCGGGGCGGTTGACCCATTGCACCGGCATGCGGAACGGCTTGCCCTGGGCATCGGCGGCATCGAGCTCGACGGTCTCGAGATGCTCGATCAGCGAGGGGCCGGCGTACCAGGGCATGTGCTCCGAAGGGCCGGCGATGTTGTCGCCCTTGAAGCCCGAGATCGGCATGGCGGTGAAGCTCTCGATCCCGATCTCAGCGGCGAAGCGCGCGTAATCGGCGACGATCGCGTCGTAGGTCGCCTGGTCGTAATCGACCAGATCCATCTTGTTGACCGCCAGCACGATCCGGCGGATCCCGAGCCGGTGGCACAGGAAGCTGTGCCGCCGGGTCTGGACCAGCACGCCCTTGCGCGCATCGACCAGGATCACCGCCAGCTCGGCGGTGGAGGCGCCGGTGACCATGTTGCGGGTGTATTGCTCGTGGCCCGGGCAATCGGCGACGATGAACTTGCGCCGGTCGGTGGAGAAGAAGCGATAGGCGACATCGATGGTGATGCCCTGCTCGCGCTCGGCGGCCAGCCCGTCGACCAGCAGCGCGTAGTCGAGCTCCTGCCCCTGCGTGCCGATCCTTTTGCTGTCGCTCTCGAGGCTGGCGAGCTGGTCCTCGAAGATCATCTTGCTGTCGTAGAGCAGCCGCCCGATCAGCGTCGACTTGCCGTCGTCCACGCTGCCGCAGGTGATGAAGCGCAGCATGGTCTTGTGCTGGTGACGGGTCAGATAGGCGTCGATGTCCTCGCCCGCGAGCGCATCGGGGCGGTAGGCCTGTTCGGAAGTGGGCCGGTCTGTAATGGAATGGTCGGCCATCAGAAATAGCCCTCCTGTTTCTTCTTCTCCATCGACGAGCCACCGGCATCGCGGTCGATCGCGCGGCCCTGGCGCTCGCTGGTGGTGGTCAGCAGCATTTCCTGGATGATCTCGGAGAGGGTGGACGCCGTGCTCTCGACCGCGCCGGTGAGCGGGTAGCAGCCCAGCGTGCGGAAGCGGATCGAGCGTTCGACAGGCTCTTCGCCCTCGAGCGGGAAGCGCTCGTCATCGACCATCACGATCATCCCGTCGCGTTCGACCGTGGGCCGCGGCGCGGCGAAATAGAGCGGGACGATTTCGATGTTTTCGAGCTGGATATATTGCCAGATATCGAGCTCGGTCCAATTGCTCAGCGGGAAGACGCGGATGCTCTCGCCGCCGTTGCGGCTGCGCGGCGCCTTGCGGGCGTTGTAGAGGTTCCACAATTCGGGGCGCTGGTTCTTGGGGTCCCAGCCATGGCTGGCGGTGCGGAAGGAGAAGATCCGCTCCTTGGCGCGGGCCTTCTCCTCGTCGCGGCGCGCGCCGCCGAAGGCCGCGTCGAAACCGTACTGGTCGAGCGCCTGCTTGAGCCCCTCGGTCTTCCACATATCGGTGTGCAGCGACCCGTGATCGAAGGGGTTGATCCCGCGCGCCTCCGCTTCGGGATTGCGGTGGACCAGCAGCTCCATCCCCGCATCGCGCGCGGCCTTGTCGCGCAGCGCGTACATCGCCTGAAACTTCCAGGTGGTGTCGACATGGAGCAGCGGGAAGGGCGGCGGCGCGGGGTAGAAGGCCTTGCGCGCCAGATGCAGCATCACCGCGCTGTCCTTGCCGACCGAATAGAGCATCACCGGCTTTTCCGCCTCGGCGACGACTTCGCGCATGATGTGGATGCTTTCGGCTTCGAGCCGTTCGAGATGGGTGAGGGTACGGGTCATGATGCTCCGGTCCTCTAAATCCTCGCGTCCGCGCGGCGAAACACAGCATTTCTATCAGGCGGCTGCGCGGCTCTTTGTAGCGCTCGCGGGTTTCTAGGGTCAGCTATCCACGATTGCAATTTGGGGCGATTGCGGGTTTCTTCGCGCGCAAAGCGTCACGCTGGGATGGGTGGATTTCAATGAACGACTGGATCGAGACGGCCCGCGAGGCCTGCGCCGCCGCGCTTCGCTATCGCGAGGCGGTGCGCGCCGTGACCGCCGAACTGGTCGCCCCCGATGGCCGTCCCGACCCCGCGCTGATCGAGCGCGAACAGCGCCGCGTCCATGGTTTCGCCTGGATCGGCACCAGCGTCGCCGCGCTCGAGGCGGTCGCCGACTGGGCGGCGCGGGTCGAGGGGGCGGGCCGTTTCGGCGAGGTGGAGCAGCTGGCGCTGGCGATCGGCTTCGGCGAATATTGCCACCAGCTCACAGCGGCGCTGCCGATGAGCCAGAGCGAATTTATCCGCCCCGCCGAGCTTGGCGTCGCCGATGCCGCGAGGAGCCTTGCCGAGGACCCGGCAGTGCGGCGCTTCCTCGACGAGGGCAGCACAGCCGAAAGCCGCGCTTCGCTGGCGGGACATCTCGGCGAGGGGCGCGTGCCCGACGAGGGCTTCGACGACGACACGCTCGACATGATCCGCACCCAGTTCCGCGCCTTCACCGCCGACCGGATCGCGCCGCATGCGCAGGCCTGGCATCTTGCCGATGCGCTGATCCCGATCGAGCTGGTCGACGAGATGGCGCGGCTGGGCGTGTTCGGGGTCTGCATCGACGAGCGCTATGGCGGGCTGGGGCTGGGCAAGCTGGCGATGTGCCTGGTCTCCGAGGAGCTCTCGCGCGGCTGGATCTGCGCGGGCTCGCTGGGCACCCGCTCCGAGATCGCCAGCGAGCTGATCGGCGAGAACGGCACCGAGGCGCAGAAGGCGCATTATCTGCCGCTGCTGGCCGATGGCTCGATCCTGCCCACCGCGGTCTTCACCGAGCCCGACACCGGCTCCGACCTCGCCTCAGTCCGCACCCGCGCGGTCAGGAATGAAGCGGGCGACTGGCGGGTCCATGGCTCCAAGACCTGGATCACCCACGCCGCGCGCGCCGATCTGATGACGCTGCTGTGCCGCACCGACGCCAAGACCCCCGGCTATGGCGGGTTGTCGATGCTGCTCGCCGAGAAGACCCGCGGCAGCGAGGCCGATCCCTTCCCCGACGAGGGGCTCGCGGGCGACGAGATTGCGGTGCTCGGCTATCGCGGGATGAAGGAATACACGCTCGGCTTCGACGGTTTTGCGGTACCCGGCGACGCGCTGCTCGGCGGCGCCGAGGGGCAGGGGTTCAAGCAATTGATGCGCACCTTCGAGGGCGCGCGGATCCAGACCGCGGCGCGCGCGATCGGCGTCGGCTGGCACGCCTTCGATCTCGCGCTGCGCTATGCCGGTGAACGGCGCCAGTTCGGCAAGCCGCTGCTTGCCTTCCCGCGCGTCGCGGACAAGCTGGTGCTGATGGCGGTCGAGCAGCTGATGGCGCGCGAGCTCACCTATTCCGCGGCGCGGCACAAGGACAAGGGCGAGCGCTGCGACATCGAGGCGGGGATGGCCAAGCTGCTCGCCGCGCGGGTCGCCTGGGCCAATGCCGACAATGCGGTCCAGATCCATGGCGGCAACGGCTACGCGCTCGAATACGAGGTGAGCCGGGTGCTGTGCGATGCGCGGATCCTCAACATCTTCGAGGGCGCGGCGGAAATCCAGGCGCAGGTGATCGGGCGCGGGCTGCTCACGCAGCGCGAAACCGCCTGACCGTGCGGCCGGGCGATCGCCACGCCCGCCCCGGCGATGCCCGCTGGCGCTTGCCCGCACGAAGGCCTAGTCCCTTATTGCAACCGAGATTCGCGTTCCCAGTCTAGGCCCGGCTTAGACGGGAACGCTCACAGGAATCCGCTGACACGAACGGGAGAGAGAGATGACCAAGACCTATTCCAATCTGATCGACGGCGAGCTCGTCACCACCGCGGGGACGATGGATGTCATCAACCCCGCGACCGAGGAAGTCGTCGGCCAGGTCCCCGCCGCGGGCCAGGACGAGCTCGACCGCGCGGTCGAAGCCGCGCGCCGCGCCTTCCAGAGCTGGAAGAAGACCACGCCCGAAGAACGCCAGAAGGTGGTCCAGGGAATCGCCGCGACGATCAAGGAAAACGCCGACGAGCTGTTCCGGCTGCTCACCAGCGAGCAGGGCAAGCCGCACAACCAGGCGCAGCAGGAGATCTACGGCGCCGCCGGGCTCGCCGCCGCGCAATCGACGCTGCGGCTCGATGATGTGATCAACCAGGACGACGACACCCGCCTGTCGCGCACCCGCCGCGTGCCGGTGGGCGTGGTCGGCGGGATCGTGCCGTGGAACTTCCCGATCATGATGGCGATCCAGAAGATCGTTCCCGCGCTGGTCGCTGGCTGCACCATCGTGCTCAAACCCTCGCCCTTCACCCCGCTGACCACGCTGCGGATCGCCGAGCTGATCAAGGACGTGGTGCCTGCGGGCACGGTCAACATCATCACCGGCCCCGACGAGCTGGGACCGATGATCACCAGCCACCCCGGCATCGACAAGATCACCTTCACCGGCTCGACCGCGACCGGCAAGAAGATCATGGAAGGCGCGAGCAAGGATCTCAAGCGCATCACGCTCGAACTGGGCGGCAATGATGCTTCGATCGTCCTCGCCGATGCCGATGTCGAGAAGGTCGCCGAACAGCTGTTCTGGTCGAGCTTCTCCAACGCCGGCCAGGTCTGCATCGCCGCCAAGCGGATCTATATCCACGAGGATATCTACGACGACCTGTCCAAGGCGATCGCCGCCTACGCCAAGACGGTGAAGGTCGGCGACGGCGCGCAGCAGGGCACCGGGGTCGGGCCGATCCAGAACAAGAAGCAGTTCGAGCGCGTCTGCGAGCTGATCCAGGACGCCAAGGACCAGGGCTACCAGTTCCTCACCGGGGGCGATGTCGATCCTTCGGGGACGGGTTATTACGTGCCCATCACCATCCTCGACAATCCGCCCGAGGATGCGCGGATCGTCGCCGAGGAGCAGTTCGGCCCGGTCATGCCGCTGATGAAATTCGCCACCGTCGACGAGGCGATCGAGCGCGCCAATGCCTCGGAATACGGGCTCGCGGGCGCGGTCTGGACCGCCGATGCCGAGCAGGGCGTCGCGGTCGCCGAGCGGATGGAAACCGGCACGGTGTGGGTCAACGAATTCATGCACCTCTCGCCCTTCGCGCCCTTCGGCGGACACAAGCAGTCGGGCATCGGCGCCGAATACGGCATCGAGGGGTTGAAGGAATTCACCTATCCGCAGGTGATCACGATCAAGCGCGACGCCTTCGCCTGAGGCGCGGCCGACCGACAAAAGAAAGGGGCGGCCATGGTGCCGCCCCTTTTCGTTTCAGACTGGCTTTCGGGCTAGCCTCGCCCGTTCAGGCGCCCTTGAATTCGGGCTTGCGCTTCTGGAGGAAGGACATCGCGCCCTCCATCGAATCCTGGCTCATTCCCGCCTCGCGCTGGCCCTGCGCTTCCATCAGCAGCGTGGCGGTGAAATCGCTCTCCAGTCCGGCGCGGATGTTGCGCTTCATCAGCCCGAGCGCGAGCGTCGGGCCGTTGGCGAGCTTCTCCGCCAGCGCCTCGGCCTCCGCGATGAGCGCCTCGTCCTCGACGCATTTGTAGATCAGCCCGATCCGCTCGGCTTCCTCGCCGTGGATCTTCTCGCCCAGCATCATCATCCGCGTCGCCTGCGCGGTGCCGACCAGCCGCGGCAGCATCCAGCTCGAGCCGCCATCGGGCACCAGCCCGATGTTGACGAAGGCCTGGAGGAAATAGCCGCTCTTGCCGGCAATCACGAAATCCGCCGCCAGCGCGATCGAGCAGCCGACCCCGGCGGCCGGCCCCTGCACCGCGGAGACCACCGGCACCGGCACGCTCGCCAGCGCCTGGATCATCGGGTTGTAGTGCCGCTGCAGCGAGGTGAAGGCGCGGTCGCCGCCATTGATCGGTCCGGTCCCCGACTTGTCGGCATTGGCGGCGAGATCGGCGCCCGAGCAGAAGGCGCGGCCCTCGCCGGTCATCAGCACGGCGCGCGCACCGTCGAGATCGCGCAGCGCGTCGAAGATCTCGTCCGCCATCTGCGGGGGACAGGCGTTGAGCCGCTCGGG